>NZ_WWSA01000015.1:0-65138 GCF_009875615.1 Dorea sp. BIOML-A1 | reverse complement strand
ACCTTCTTTCTCAACCTTGATTTTCTATATATCTCTTCAGCATTTCTTCCGATACATTTCCTACACTACAGGCAAAACATCCATCTGTCCAAAAGGTATGTTCTTTCCAGAATTGTTTTCGTAAATATTGGGGATATCTTTTCCATATATGGTATGTTGTATAGCTCTTCATCAGGTTTATAATCTTACTAATAGACATTGTTGGTTCTGTCTCTATCATATAGTGAATGTGGTCTTTATCTGTTTCCATATATCTTATTATCACACTGTGTCTCTGACATATCTCATACGAAAACTGTTTTATATCATCTGATATCTGCCTCGAAACCAGTAATTTCTTCCTATATTTACAGACAAAAATAATGTGATATTGTAATAGGTATTTGTGTCTGTTTTTAGATTTCCATGTTCCCATGCCATGAGTATACGATAATTTCTGATTTTTGGCTACCTTAACCCACCGTCTAAAGCCAGTGGGATTGCGGTAGCCTTATTTCAAAACAATCCTAATTAAGAGAAGAATTAACAGATGCTTTCAGAGACTATGAAGCATCTCATCAGAAATAAATGACAAAGGCAGTGCACAGATCATCACTCCGTGTACTGCCTTTTTACATTTTTTAGTTTTACAAATTATGATTTCTTTTTTCCACATCCATGATCATGTCCACTCTCGCGGCATGTCTTCCGCCTTCAAACTTCGCGTTCAGCCATTCATCAACGATACATTTCGCTGTTTCAATACCGATCACACGTGCTCCGAATGCAATTATATTCGCATCGTTGTGTTCTTTCGCCATTCTTGCTGTATATGGATCGCTGCATACTACTGCACGGATACCATTCACTTTATTCGCTGCAAGTGAGATTCCCGCACCGGTTCCGCAGATTGCAATTCCCTGCTCTACTTCACCGCTTGCCACCGCATTACCAATCTTTTCACCATACTCCGGATAATTGCAGCTTTCATAAGTATCTGTTCCATAATTCACAACTTCATATCCCAGGCTTTTCAGATATTCTACAATCTCATTTTTCATGTCTACTGCCGAATGATCGTTTGCAATCCCTATCTTCATATCCTTGTTCCTACCTTTGTCTTTCATATTTTACTCATTTATATTATAATTAGTAGCGAAATAAATATCAATGTTTTCAGAAATGTTTTATCTAAGGAGTTATTTATGGTTAAATTAATCGCCAGTGACCTCGACGGCACATTACTTCAAAACGGCGCACGCGATGTAAATCCCATCGTTTTCGATCAGATCCGTACATTAAAAGAACACGGAATCATGTTCGCAGCAGCCAGCGGACGCCAGTATCTGAACCTGCGCAGGCTGTTCACTCCGGTTCAGGATGATATCGCATACATAGCCGAAAACGGTTCTCTTTGCATATACAACGAAGAGACTATTTCCAAAGGAATCATCGAACAAGACCTTGCTTACCGTATCCTGGATGAAGTTGCCAGATATCCACAATACAATTGCATTATCTCCGGCGAACGTGTCTGCTACAGCACCTCGAAAAATCCGGAATTCTATAATCACATGGTAAATGTCATCAAGAATCATATGAAATTCATTGATGATCCAAAAAGCGAGATTCCGGAACCGATTCTTAAGATTGCAGTCTGCGATTACAACGGAACCGATGCATGTGAAAAGCATTTAAAAGAAATGTTTTCTTCCGACATTAAAGTGGTTACTTCCGGTAACCTCTGGGTAGATTTTATCTGTCCGACAGCCAACAAAGGAAGTGCACTGAAAAATCTGCTCGATCATCTGCATATCGATGCAAAGGACTGTGTTGTATTCGGTGATCAGTACAACGATGTTGAAATGCTTAAGACCGCTGGTACAAGCTATGCTATGACTAATGCTGCACCCGGGATTGATAAATATGCAACCCATGTCACGGATTCTGTTGAGAAGGTTTTGCAGCAGATTATTGATGAATTGCCTGCAGTATAACAAAAAAAAATCTTCCAGCTGCTTCTCTTGCATGTCAGAGTCTAAAAAACCGATGGAAATAGCTGTTATCAGCTACTCCATCGGTTTTCTCACTTATTTTTTAACACCAGATTATTTCCAATCCAACATATATCTCTGGAACTCAACTGATCGTTTTGCATCTGCATCAAGTTCTGCTTCACTTGCCCCACGACTGATATCTCTCCAGATCTTAATATCCGATCCAACCTGACCACCCATACGTACAAACGGTTCCATAACTACATTCCCGTCATATTTAATATCCTGTAATGCATCACCGATTTCTCTCCAAGGCATACGTCCCTTTCCCGGTACCATACGGTTACATTCGCCTGTATGCAGGTGTCCCAGAAGATTTCCCGCATGGCGTATTGCGTCTCCAATACTCACCTCTTCAATATTCATGTGGAATGTATCAAGCATAACTTTTACATTATCTTTATCTACTTCTTTTACAAATTCCACACCTTCTTCTGATGTATTCAAAATGTGCGTCTCAAATCTGTTAATAACTTCCATTCCAAGATCAATTCCATATGGTTTTGCAGCATCTGCAAGTTCCCGTACACCTTCTACACTATATTTCCAGTCTTCCGGTTTATTTACCGTTGAAAAATCAACCGGCCAGTAAGAATAAAGTGCACCTCCAAGCCAGTGCATATCCAATTCACCCATTACATCAAACGTCCGCTTATACCAGTCAAGCGCCTCTGCTTTGATCTTCGGATCAGAGGATCCCATATTATGATTAAATGTCGGACCATATCCGCCTGTCAGGATAATACCATTATCATCCGCACATTTTCTTAATTCTTTAATCTCTGTCTGAGAATAATCTGCAATCGGACCTACACCGATTTCCAGAATATCAAATCCAAGTCTGGCTACTTTTTCCACATAATATTTGTAATCAGCAGCCCATTCACTTTCCCAATAAGCGTAATAAATTCCATGTTTCATGTTGTATATCCTCCTTTTCTTTGTATGTCTTTATATACATCTTACATACTTTCCATTTCTGTTCTATTCTTCTGCGGACATTTTGTAATAATCCAACAGACACTCATATCCTTTTTCAAACAATTTTTTCTGATGATCATATACCGGCTTATATTCTTCACGCGGAACAAATGTCTTTTCTCGTTTCACGAACTGATCTACAACAGAAAAATCTTTAAACACACCTACACCGATACCTGCAATAACCGCTGCTGCCACGGAAGTTGCAGTCTCCACCTGATCCAGCCGGTGCAGGCGTACACCCAGCACATCTGCCAGTATCTGAGACAACGTATCTCCTTTGGCTCCTCCTCCGGTAAGTACCAGATCCTGGATCTCTCCGTTCTCCCTCTGCTTTTCAAGGATTATACCCAGATTCATTGCTACTCCTTCCAGTACGGCACGGATATAATCACACTTTTCATGCTCCATCCGGATTCCGAGAAAGCTTCCCGATGCATCCGGATTCCATCTCGGACTTCTCTCCCCCACAAGATATGGAAGGAATATAAGTCCTTTCGCTCCCGCCGGCGACTGTTCTACCAGACGGTTCATGACATCATAGATAGATACCCCTTCTTTTTCTGCGGTCACTTCTTCCTCTCCACACATTGCATGGCGGATATAAGAATAAGAGCTTCCTGCTGCCTGCATGGTACCACAAGGCATATATTTTCCCGGTATTACATGCCCAAAACAGATTAATGTGCGGTCTTTGTCCAGGAATACTTCATCTGAAGTTCCTGCGATCCATGCTGAGGTGCCATACGACAGGAACATCTGCCCATTCTCCGTACTTCCGGCTCCCAGTGCAGAACATGGTCCGTCTCCCCCTCCGCATACTACCTTTGTATTCACTACAAGTCCCAATTCTTCCGCTGCATGAGCAGTCAAATTACCGATCACATCCGTCGATGCATGTAATTCAGGCATCTTATCTGTTGGAATTCCTGCAGCACTCAGCACTTCTTCCGACCATTCCATTCCTTTAAGGTCGAATGCATCCGTTCCGGAAGCTTCCGAATAATCCGTAACAAATTTTCCTGTCAGTCTGCAGATAATATAATCTTTTGCCAGCAGCATCTTATATGTATTCTGATATATTTCCGGTTCATGATCCCTGATCCACATCAGCTTCTCGATACTGTAGCTTGCACTCGGACGATGTCCGTTAATCTCGTACATCCGGTCCGCTCCTACTTTTTCGGTCAGTTTCTCCATCTGTTCTCCGGATCTCTGATCCGCCCAGATCATAACCGGACGCAGCGCATTTCCTTTTTCATCTACCACAACACACGCCTGCATCTGCGACGAAAAGGAAATTCCAAGAACCGCTTCGGGTTCTATATCCTTAACAATTTCCTTTGTTGACCTGCAGATTGCTTCCCACCAGTCTTCTGTCTCCTGTTCTGCATAATTATTATGAAAATAATGCGTTTTGTAAGATGCCGTATAGCTTTTTACCAGCTTTCCCTCTATTGAAAATAAGGATGCTTTGTCTCCCGATGTTCCAAGATCATGTGCGATTAAATATTTATCCATTTCACCGCTCTCCTTCTCCTCTTTCTCTGTCTATTACTATACCACATAGTCATCTCCTTGTAAACATTTTGAAACTTTTTATCTTTCGTACGTAACTTTTGACATTGACTTATGGTATTTTCAGTGATAATATAACAACTGTAGAAATCACATAACTTAAAGGAGGTGTGCATTTTGACATCAAAAGAACGACATACCGCATTACTTGAATATATGACGGAACATGGCAAGACCGAAGTATCTACACTTGCAGAATATCTGCATACATCTAAAGTAACAATCCGCAAGGATTTAGACACGCTGTCCGGACGCGGCATTATAAAAAGAGAGCGCGGTTATGCTGTACTAAAAGATCCCGGGGATATCAATTACCGTATGGCTTTTCATTACGATAACAAGCAGAAGATTGCACAGTCTGCCGCATCACTTGTAAAGGACGGCGAGACGTTGATCATTGAATCTGGTTCGACTTGCGCACTTTTCGCAGAAGAACTTGCCAAAACAAAACAGAATATTACGATTATTACCAATTCCGTATATCTTGCCGATTACGTTGCTGACTATAGCAATATCCAGATTATTCTTTTGGGAGGTACTTTACAGCCGAAAGGCAGATCCCTGGTCGGTCCCCTTACCAAACAAGCTATTAAAGCGTTTCATGTAGATAAAATATTTACCGGAACCGATGGCTTTTCCATGGAATTCGGATTCACCGGAGAAGATCTGACACGTACTGATACTGTACGTGAAATGACAAACTCTGCAGATCACACCTACATTCTTGCCGATTCTGCAAAATTTCGTCAATCCGGAGCTGTTGCTTATCTACGGTTTCAGGATGTTTATCAGCTCATTACCGATGCCGGCATTTCCGAAGAGGAAAAATCTTTTCTCTCCGAAAAGGGAATCCAGATACTAGTTGCACAGTAATCACTTATTTATTTCATATTATTAATTTTCAGGAGGTTTCTTATGAAGTATTTATTAGACACAGCTAATCTTGATGCAATTCGTTACTATACAGACATTTTCCCGATCGCCGGTGTTACATCAAATCCATCGATTGTAAAAAAAGAAGGAAAGATTGATTTCTTTGCGCATATGAATGAGATCCGTTCTATCATCGGAATGGACAAGACTCTGCATATCCAGGTTACGGCACAGGACACTGACGGAATGCTCCGTGATGCAGAGACGATCCTTAACAAAGTAGACGATCAGGTATGCGTCAAAGTTCCTGTTACATTAGAAGGTATCAAAGCGATTAAAACCCTCAAAAAACAGGACGTTAATGTAACCGCTACCGCAATCTACAGCAAACAGCAGGGATTCCTTGCCATGGAAGCAGGAGCCGATTATATCGCACCATACTTTAACAGGATGGAAAATATGGGAATCGATCCGGATGATGTCATTGCTTCTTTTGCAGAAATGATAGGACTTTACGGATATCACACACAGATTCTTGGTGCAAGCTTTAAGAATGCAGGCCAGGTTGACCGCGCTTTCCTTGCCGGTGCACAGACAGCAACCATGGATCCTTCCATCTTATCAGCTGCACTGACACAGGCTCATATTCTGAAAGCCGTAGATGATTTTGATGCTGACTGGAAATCTGTATATGGTGATGTAACCATCTCGGAACTCCAGTAAGTAATACATATCCCTCCCCTGGGATAGCAAAACTCTGGAGAAGATTTGAACAATCTCTTCTCCGGAGTTTTTATTATGTTTTTTTATTCTAATTCTTCTTCCTGTCTTTTTGTCACCTGACAGTAACGTGCATATGCCTGACTCCACTCTTCTGTATTCTGCGGTTCATAATAACAGGTCGCCTCAGAACGTTCAATGATCTCTCTTGCTTCTTTGATATCTTTGATCTGGCCAAGTGCGATCATCTGTACTGCAATATTTCCAAATGCAGTAGCTTCTACTGGTCCTGCAGCTACGCGGCAGCCGGTTGCATTAGCCGTCATCTGGCAGAGCAGTTTACTCTGGATTCCTCCACCGATCATATGGATCGTGTCATACTTCTTGTTCAGGCAATACTGGATCTTATCCAGTTCCCTTCTGTATTTCATTGCAAGACTCTGATTGATGCAGCATACGATCTCGCCCGGCGTCTCCGGTACTGTCTGACCCGTCTGTTTACAATATTCACGAATCCTGCGCGGCATATTGCCAGATGGTACAAATTCTTCTGCATTGGCATCCACAAAGTTCTGGAATAATTCCACTTCTTTTGCCTGTGTCTCCAGTTCTCCGAAGCTATATTCATTGCCTTCCCGGATCCATTGCCTTCTGCTTTCCTGCACCATCCAAAGACCGGTCAGATTCTTAAGGAAATTAATCTTTCCTCCATAACCGCCTTCATTCGATACATTCATCTCAAGTGATTTTTCTCCAATAACCGGCTCATCCAGTTCTGTGCCATACAGACTCCATGTACCACAACTGATAAAGATAAAATCTTTTTCCTGCGTTGGGACTGCTGCCGATGCACTCTGTGTATCATGAGAGGCTACAGCTATAACCTTCATCGAATTCACGCCAAGTTCTTCACAGATTTCTTTTTTCAGAGGACCGACGATACTTCCACTTGCGATCAGCTCCGGGAATAATTCTTTCTTCAGTCCGATCCGTTCTATCACTTCTTCCGACCACTCTCTTTTCCGGATATCCAGGAGTGAGGACGTTGTTGCCATCGTATACTCTGCTTTCTTTTCTCCTGTCAGGAAATAGTTAAAAAGATCCGGTGTAAAGAGGAATTTATCCGCTCTTTCTAACATCCATGGGCGATTTTCTTTCAATGCATTTAACTGAAAGATTGTATTGAAGTAGTTAAATTCATTTCCTGTTATATTATAAAGTTCTGATTTCGGGATCTTCGTAAATACTTTTCTGTCCATTCCGCGTGTCCGCTCATCACGATAATGTACGGCATTTTCCAGAAGTGCACCATGTTCATCGATCAGTCCAAAATCCACGCCCCATGTATCAATCCCCATACTGTCGATGGTTCCATATTTTTTCGCTTTGACAATTCCCTGCTTGATCTCAAAGAACTGCCGGAGTGTATCCCAGTACATCGTTCCGTTTACGATAACAGGATCATTCGAAAAGCGGTGGATCTCTTTCATCTCTATTTTCCCATCTTTCAGGGCGCCGAGAATTGCCCTTCCACTGGAAGCACCAAAATCAAATGCCAGAACATAATGTGTATTCTGATTTTCCATCCTGTACGCTCCTTTCTTTCCCGTTTTTCAGCTCTTTTGTGATTATTTTTTCAGTTTGTCGGCAGGATGTCTTCCTGTCAGTCCATACTGGCTTCTCATAGAATAAAGTCTCAGTACCTGTTCTTCCGGAAGTTCTTTCGGGCCGCCAAGCATTTTTGCCTGATACAGAAGTCTTGCATAGAACTCCAGTGATTCCATCTTGAAATACGCATTCATCAGGGAATCGGAATAGGTCAAAGCTCCATGGTTTTCCAGAAGTACTGCATCATAATAATCCAGATATTCTGCAACTGCATCCGGAATTTCGTCTGTAGAAGGTGTTCCGTATTTTGCAAGCGGTACTTCTCCAAGTGACAGTACTGCTTCCGGCATGATCTTCTCTGTCAGACCCATTCCACAACATGCGAATGATGTTGCATACATCGGATGTGCATGTACAACAGATTTTACATCTGGTCTTTCTTTATAAACACGCATATGCATCTTAATTTCCGAAGAGGGACGGAATCCTTCATTAGCCTCTAATACATTCGCATTCTCATCTACTTTACAGATGAATTCCGGTGTCATGAACCCTTTACTTACACCTGTTGGTGTGCATAAGAATTCGTGATCATTTAATTTTACGGAAAAGTTTCCATCATTGGCCGCCACCATGCCTTTGTTATATACGCGTCTGCCCACTTCACACATCTGTTCCTTGATTTCTAATTCTGTCATCTTTTTTCCTCCTTGATCTCTTAGATTCTTTTACAATCTGACTGCCGCCTGATTGATATAATACATTGCTGCTCCGATCGCGATCACATTCTCTCCATCTTCGCAGACTTTTACATAATCCTTTGCACTTTCTTCCCGGTAGATGTCCTGGCTGTCCAGAATCCCCCATATTTTTTCGATGAAGTAGTCAGCATATTCTCCCAGTTCACCGCCGATCAGCACCGTGTCATCATACAGCATACGGATATTGAATACCGCATCACTGAGTCTTTCCACATATTCGTCAAGAATTCGTTCATATTCCCGATTCCCCTGATCGATCCCGGCAAAAAAATCTTTTAATTCTCCTCCCGCCGCATCTTTCAGGATCAATGAATTGCAATACGCATCAAAACATCCATAATTACCGCAATAACAACGTCTTCCATTTTTTTCAAGACGCATATGTCCGATCTCACCGGCCCGGTTATGATTCCCATTATAGACTTCATCCTGCACAAGAACAGTTCCACCGATACTGCTGTTCAAGGATAGGTAGAATACATTCTGTCCGAGTTTTAGCTTCTGGTTGTATCCAGCTGCCGTCATATCATGAAACAGCCGTGTTTCAACCGGAATGTACTTTGCAAGTTCTTCTCTTCGGACATCTGACATTTGCTCCGTAAAACTGCAGGTCACACGTTCTCCCTCATTATCTGTCAGCCCTTCTACTGTGATTCCCACACCCAGGATCTCTCCTTCTTTTAATCCCATCTCCCATACCAGACGTTGATATAATTCACCTATTTTCCGCCTGTAATTATCATCCGACCGAAACTTTAACTTTTCTGTAATCACATTTCCAATTACATTCCCCTGCAGATTCAGAACAAGTCCTTTCATATAACGTTCCGATAACTGGATACCAATCGCACATCTTGCATTTTCATCGCAGCTATACGCCATCGATGACCGGCCGCCTGTATTGGTTGTACTTTTTTCAGCCCGGATCAGTCCTGCTTCTTCCAACTCTGTAACGATACTGGTCACGGTCGGAAAACTTAAGTTCAGCTCTTTCGCCACATCGGCTCTTGCTGCCATCGGATTCTTTTTGATATATTCAAATGTCTGTTCCCGGTTCAACTGCCGTATCTTTATTGTATCAATCTTTGTTCCCGTCATCTGTATTACCGCAGCTCCTCCTTCAATCCTCCATTATTCACATATCGTTGGATTGTCATCTTATATTACAATTTCAAATTTCTGTTCGTCATTCAATGCCACCTTGGTACAGTCATTCATGTAGGTTCCTTCCGGTAATACAATCAGACTCTGCAGTTCTTCTACATTCACGGGCATAGCTGCCAGATGCCATACTGCCGCATCCAGTTTTACCATCGTTCCTTTTGGTACAATAAACGCTTCTGTCAGTTCAGTCACTACATCCCCGCCGGACTTTGGTGCTGTATGCAGAACAGCGTCATCATTCAACGGCATAAACATCTCCCATGTCGTCTTATGATATTCCAGTTCCTCTACAATATACTTCTCCGGTTTACTCACTTTCAGTGTTGAAAAACCTATCCTTTTCTCTGATGACACTGCAATCCGGTCCGGATAAAATGTAAAAAATCCTCCGCCCAATCCATATCCTTCTCCATCGACTGCAGACCAGAATGTTCCGTACTGTCTGAATGCATCTGCTGTTAATGGCTTCGCCTGAATTGTTCTCATAATTGTATCTCCTTTCGTTATTTAAAACACTTTTTAAATGTGGTTTAATATATATTAAAAATAATATTATTTTTCAAAAAATTCAAGCGCATTTAACAAAGAACTCTGTTTTCTCTTTTTTCACCAAAAACAGAGTTCTCTTTTTATCTATTTTCACAATTTACTATTGCACTCCCACATCACATCGATGTAGACTCCATATCCAGACGTTTGATAATATCTTCCTGAATATCCGGTGACAGATCCAGGAAATTCACAAACGTTCCATGAATTCTCATAATATATACTCCGCTTGGTGCATATTTCTTCGGATTCGCCAATACTTTTCTTAGCATCTCCGGTGTGGTTACATTAACATACAGGTAGAATGGAGAGATTCCGTCTGTCTTCTTAGGATTAAAGAAGAGCGGGGCCATGATCTTGTCTTTGAATTCCATTCCTTTGCCTTCCATAGTTTCACTCTTGAAGTAATTTGGATTAATTCCAAGGTGAGATGCACATCCGCCATTCATCTTATCAAATGGAAGTTTCATGTTAGACATGATTCTGAATCCGAGTCCCTGATGCGCTTCGCCGTATAATGGGTCGATACCATATCCAAGCTCTTCTCTTGCAAGTCTTCCGTCCGGTGTTGCACCTACCCAGTAGCCATACAAGAGGTGAGTAGACGGTGAAGCCCAGTCTGCACGGAATGCATTGCCAAGATAATTCTTCTTAGAGCATACCATGTCACTTACTTTTCCTGCAATTTCCGCTGCATCCTTATCTACAGATGCGATGTTATTGCCATATTTCTTTGCTTTCATCAGATACTGACGCATCTCCGGATCATGTTCAAAGTTATCACGAAGTGCCTCTACCATACGTTCTGCATCTTCCGGTCTTTCTGCAAGCAGCGTATCAATTGCCGCAAATGAATCTGCTACTACAGACAGTCCATGGATCAGACAGCCGCTTCCGTTATATTTTGTTCCCTGTGTTTTTGTATCTCTGGTGTCTACGCCGGTCTTTATTCCATCCATCAGAGTTGAGAGAAATGGTACCTGTAAGATAGAGATTGCTTCAGAGGCTGCATTGGCACATTCTACCATCTGGTCTACGTATTCTTCCAGGTTCTCATAGAAGATCGGGCGGATATTCTGAAGCAGTTCCAGTGCGTTCTTACATCCGTTTTCTTCATAACTCTTGCCAAACTTCTTTCCTGAGATTTCTGATTTTCCATCATTTATGCACAGTTCCAGAACTTTTGCCATATTAAGCCAGCTGTTGGTTGTATTACCATTATCTTTACCCATGATTAGAGGCTCCTGACATCCTGCTACCGAGTAGTCTTCCAGATCCTGTGGTTCTACATGATTCTTCTCTTTTAAGAACTCAAATACGGAATCATCGTTAAAGAAAGACGGTGTCAGGCATCCAGGTGTGAATAAAAATCTTCCAAGGCTTTCATATAATTTATCCGGTGTATTCTTATGTAATTTCACAGACAGGATCGGCTGTGGAAGGTTCATGTCATAATATGCATCTAACAGCGCATACGAAGTTGGGTTTGTCATATCCTCTCCTGTATTGGACTTTCCGCCAATGATCAGGTTCTGTGAAATTGCCCAGCTTCTGTCTGCTACGTTATAGAATACAAGCAGGTGCTTTAATAATGCAGCTGTCATGTCTCTGCCTGTATCTTCTTTGCTTCTGTAAGGTTCGAAGATACGATCTGCATTTCCAACAGAGAAAGCATATGGGTTCGGTGTCTGCTCCAGGCACATTACCTGCCACATAATGATAAATAACTGAATTGCCTCATACAGATTCTCTGCTCCGTTCTCCGGTACTTTTCTAAGCGTTGCAGCCATCAGTTTAAAGCGCTCTTTATCTTTCGCTTCCAGTCCTTTCGCTTTTTCTTCTGCCATATCCGCATATCTGTTTGCAATGATCACTGCTGCATCCAGTGCAATATCCATAGCATCAAAATATACCTTCTTATCTTCATCCGTTTCTTTTGCTTTATTTACTTTGATCTGCTCTTTTAATCCTTTCACACCGACTTTTAATGCACCTCGCATATCCGGGATCAGATGTCCGGTAACCTGCTCGATAAAGAAGATTGCCTCGCTTGTCTTGTCGCCTGCAATATCATAAGCTGCACAGAGTGCCTGTGCAAATTTTGTATTTTCATTGTATTTTTTCAGATCATCAATTCTTTCCCGTGTAATATCCCCAATTGGATCAATATCACCAAATACAGCAACCGGATCGCAGTATCCTGTAAATGAATCTACCGAAAATGCAGGATTGATCAGTGCATAAGATCTTGCAAATGCATCGTCCTGTGTTCCCGCAAAAATATGATAATCACTGAGCCACAGTGGAATTCTCTTTGCAATTTCTACCAGTGTCTTTGAGATACGGATACTATCAACATCTTCTTTGAACTTCTCATCGCACTCTCTCATGATCTCTTTTGCAAGAAACCATCCTTCCAGGTGATCGGTTGCCCTTTCTTCTTTGAATCTTTCTTTTGCCAGTTCTGTAATTTCCTGTGCGTTTAAAATACTTTCGATCTTCATATCCTGCTTCTCCTCCTTTTTGAAGTTTTTACCGAAAACCTTTCTTTTGCCTTTAGGTTTTCTTATATTTAAGTCCCGCATCTTTGATCATCTGACGGAACTGTTTTACCAGTTCCTGATCTACGTACGCATCTTTGGTCATGCGGTATTTCCATCCACACTCTTCCCATTTTTTCTTACCGAATTCGTGATAAGAAAGCACTTCAAATGTTACATTGTCTCCATTGATTTCTTTAAAAAAGCGGACAAATGCTTCCAGATCTTCCGTTGCATTGTTCACGCCACCGATCAACGGAACTCTTACATGAAAATACGGATGCTCTTTTGCTGCTTTCCTGATATTTTTCATAATCTCTTCATTCGCACCGCCTGTGTATTTCTGATGTTTTACCGGATCACATAACTTACAGTCCATAATCAGCTGATCAACATATGGGAACAATTCTTCTGTCCTTACATGCGTTCCATTTGTCTCAATTGCTGTATTGATTCTATGTTCTTTCAGTTTTTTCAATGACTCAAGAAGTTCTTCAAACTGCATTGTTACTTCCCCTCCGGTAAATGTAACTCCGCCGCCATCGTAATACATCATTTCGTTATTCAAGACTTCTTCTACGATCTCGTCAACCGTATAATTCTGGTAAGACAGATACATCCCCTTTGTATCATGTTCTGTGATGCACTCATGATTTTTACATCCTACACAGATGGTCCTGTCTACTTTTGTTCCACTGATCGCTCCATGCGGACAGATGCTTTCCAAAATCCACTCCGGATCTGATACGATCGTTCCTTTACACTGCATCCCCTCCGGGTTCGCACACCATGGACACTTCAGATTACAGCCTTGCATATGATATACCAGTCTGTTTCCATCTCCGTCCTGGGAGTAATTGAATCCTTTCTGAAATATCTTCATCTGTCATCTGTCCTTTCTTAATAGTCTCACTATAACCTGAACAGATCTGCGTTATGTCCATATAACTCACGGAATATCGCGAACTGTTCTTCATAGTATTTCTGATTCTCATGGTTTGGTGTTACAATTGTATCTTTCATATGTACCAGTTTATCGCAGGCTTCCTCATAGTTTCCGAATTCTCCGGCCGCAATTGCTGCTGTTATCGCAGCTCCGATGCATGCCTGTTCATTTCCCTGATTTGTATAGATCTCGCAATCGAAGATATCTGCCTGCATCTCCAGAAAAAGCTTTCCTCTTGCTCCTCCACCGGATGCTATAATTTTGTGATATTCAATTCCGAGGTCTTTAAATATTTCTATCGATGTCCGAAGTCCGAATACAATTCCTTCCATCGTGCTCCGGATCATATGCGCTCTTTCATGTTTCAGTGTCATTCCAAAGTAAATGCCTTTTGCATTCGGATCATTATATGGCGTTCTCTCGCCACTCAGATACGGAAGGAATACCAGTCCCTCGCTTCCTGCTGGTACAGACGCCGCAAGTGAGGTCATCTCATCATAAGATCCCATCTCCAGAATGTTGTTCATCAGCCACTTCAGCGCAACACCGCCGCTTAAGTGTGCTCCCATCAGCATCCATAAGTCTTCTTTCACATGACAGAATGTATTGGTCCGGAATTTTTCATCATATAATGGTTCGTTAAATCCTCCCGAGATCTGACAGGACGTTCCGATGTTCGCTGCAAGTACGCCCGGCCGGATAATTCCGTTACCCACGCCCTGCATCAGAGTATCGCCACCGCCATAAGCGATCTTGATTCCTTCTTTTAATCCGGTCTGTTCTGCACATTCTTTATTAACTGTTCCCGCTGCTTCGTATGCTTCATGACATTCCGGGAAGATTTCTTTTGGCATCTGAAGTTTCTCTATCAGCCCCCATGCCCAGTCACGCTTCTTTGTATCGAATATTGCACCACTTGACGCATCCGACATGTCCGTTCCGATCTCTCCGCACATCTTATAACGGATATAATCTTTCGGGAAAACTACATAACGGATCTTTTCAAAATTCTCCGGCTCATGTTCTTTCACCCACATCAGTGAGGAGATCAAGAATCCTGTACTAAGTGAATTCAGCACGGTTCCACGATATGTATCCTTTCCTGTGATATCGTATATCTTCTGGATCTCTTTTTCTGATCTCTGGTCTGCCCAGATAATTGCATTGCGAATCAGCTTGCCGTCTGCACCTATCATAACCAGTCCGTGCATCTGTCCGGAATAACTGATCCCATGAATCTTAGCTGATTCCTCCGGATATCTCTTCACAAGATCTGTAATCGTCTCTTTTGTTGCCTCCCATAACTTCTCCATATCCTGTTCTGCATATTGTAACTTTTCTTTAATAATGTCATACCCAATCTGAGAAGTTCCGACTGTCTTTCCCTCGCTGTCCATCAATAATGATTTCACGCTGGATGTTCCTACATCCACACCAAGATAATAATTCATAACCGCTCTCCTTTTGGTATTGTCGAGTAGTACCATTTGTTTTCTAATATAAGGGACGGAATATATAATAGTTCCGCCCCTTGTTTTTTTACATTCGCAACTGCTTAATCTGCAATCTTTATCATGACCTTTCCGGCTCTTCTGTATTCAGGCTTTGTAAATACATCTGCAATATCATCCAATGGTACAATATTTGTGATCAAGTCCTCCAAACGTAATGTCTTTGACTCCAGAACCTGTATTGCTCTCTCGTACGTATAAGGATTGATAAATGATGATGTAATATGCAATTCTTTCTTAAACACATCATCCGGCTTCAGTGGGAAACTATCCTCTGGCGAAGCAAGACCAAAAAACATTACTGTCGCACCCTTACCGGCAAATTTCACTGCATCTTCCTGTGTATGTATATTTCCCACACACTCAATTACAACATTTACATTCGGTGTATATTCATCCAACACCGCCTGAACATCTTCGTTTATTGGATCGATTACTTTTGTTGCGCCTAATTTTAATGCAAGTTCACGTTTTTCTTCTACCGGTTCGGACAGGATCAGCTTTGTTGCACCTTCATTCTTTGCAAGCTGCAACATGATCATTCCAATCGGTCCTCCGCCTATAACAAGCACCGTATCACCAGATTTAATATGACAGAGATCTATTCCATGCAGGCAGCAGGAAACTGGTTCTGCCATTGCAGCCTCGATAAAACTCAGATCATCCGAAAATGTATACAACTGTTTTTCATGCATAATAACATATTCTGCAAATCCTCCATCTACAGTTGTACCTACACCAATATTATCTGTACAAAAATGCTGCATAGCATTTTTACAGAAATAACATTCCCCACACATATCATTCGGGTCACCGCTCACACGGTCCCCCACTTTAATTCTATTTACATTAGCTCCGATTTTTTTTACAACTCCCGAAAACTCATGCCCCGGAATCAACGGCGGTGTAACTTCAAAAGATCCTCCATCACCATTAAAAATGTGCACATCCGTTCCACATACTCCACAATACTTTACCTGGATCAACACTTCATTGTCTTTCAGTTCCCTTACCGGAACATCTTCTACTACCAGATTATGTTTTCCGTAATATACTGCCGCTTTCATATTGTACCTCCATAGTTTAATTTTTAACTTGCTTCTTTTAATGGCATTGTAGCACAATACCATTATTTCATCAATATTTTAACTTAAATTATCTCAAAAAACTCATCAATCATATGGATTGCTGCTCCCACTCCTGTCGGTTCTTTCTTATATTTAGAAGGAACAAGATACCTTTCTGATTTTTCCTTAAATGAATCTCTGGCATCTACCCTGGCACACAGATCTTCCATATACTTCTCTATATATGCCCCTACATAACCGCCGATTACAATTTTCGTATCATATAACATACGTATGTTGTGAATACCTATTGACAAATATTCTAAATATCTGTTCCAATGGCGCCTTGCTCCGAGATCCTTCGTTTCTAATAATTCAAAGAATTTTTCCAGATCACCATCCGCATATTCTGCAAGCACATTTGCTCTGCACACTGTGTCAAAACAACCCCTTTGGCCACAATAGCATCTGTCTCCGGCTTTCGGAATAATCGTCATGTGTCCGATTTCACCGCTTTTCCTGCGTTCTCCCTCAAATATTTTATTAGCAACAATCACAGCTCCACCTACACTGTTGCTAAGACTAAGATAGAATGCATCATCCAGGTCATTTCTGTCCCATACTTCCGCATAACCTGCTGCTGCCGAATCATGGAACAGCCGGTTATGATATGGAATATATTTCGCAATATCTGCTCTGGTCACTCCTGTGAAATTAAGCGTAAGCCCGTAAGTAACCCTTTCACCATCATCACTGATCAATCCCTGAACTGCAATCCCGACTCCGAGAAATCTGTCATCCGGAAGGCCAGTATCCTTTTTGACTTCTTCTACCGTCTCTCCAATCTTTCTCAGATAATTATCGTCATTCAAATCAAAATTCTCCCTGACCCTGATCAGACTGATAACATTACCGGATAAATCTACTGCCACACAATTAATATGATGCCTGTTTAAATACAAGCCGACTGCATATCTGGCTTTTTCTATGTAGGAATAAGCGGTCGCATTTCTCCCACCTGTATTTGATATTTTTTTTGACGTATCAATCAATCCCAACTCCGCCAGATTATTTAAATTCTGCGTGATCGTCGGAAGACTCAGCCCTAATCCGATCACAATATCCTGCTTTGATACTGCTCCCTGTTCCCTGATATATTGATATATTAACTGACTTTTCCTCAAAACTCTTCCCCTTGTCTACTAAAGTATTTAACGAAAATATTTTAGCAAAAATATTTTAGCAAAAAATCCCGGTAAAATAAACTTTTACCGGGATTTTAATATCTTTTCAGCTTTATTATTAGTTAGCCTGTCTCTTCTTCTGGATACAGTCAAAACCAACAGCAAGGACAAGTACAATACCAAGTACGATATCCTGAATCCAGGTATTGATATTCATAAGCACCATACCATTATTCAATGCCCCAATAATAAATGTACCAGCTACAACACCAGACATTCTACCGGAACCACCTGCTACAGACACACCTCCAAGGACAACGCAGGTAATAACTTTGAATTCGTAGCCAAGTCCTGCATTACCCATACCGGAATTTGTTCGTGACAAAAGTACAATACCGGCAAGTCCTGCAAAAAATCCTGATAATGCAAATACCAGATATTTAACTCTTCCTGTACGGATACCAGAAAGTCTTGCAGCTTCAATGTTACCACCTACTGCATAGAAATAACGTCCAAAATATGTCTTATTCAGAATAAATGCTCCAATGATAAAGCAGATAATCATAATAATTACCGGAATAGGTACCGGTCCAACCCATCCTGCACCAAATACAGAGAATTTTTCAGGGAATCCATTGATTGGCTGTCCATTACACATAATCAATGCAATACCGGAAAATGCTGTTTGTGTCGCAAATGTTGCGATCAGTGCCGGGATACCGATTGTCGCTACCATGAAACCATTCAAAAGACCAATCAGTGTAGATGCCAGTAACGAAATCAGTACTGCAAGATACATATTAACACCGAACTCAACCATCAGTTTTGCACATAAAATATTAACGAATGTAATAACAGATCCTGTACCAAGGTCGATGTCACCCAGCAAGATAACAAACATCATACCTACAGAAGCAATTCCCCATACAGCGACCTGACGCAGCATAATTAATAAGTTACTCATTGTAATGAATCTTGGATTTGCAATTGTAAATGCAATTACAAGAACGATAAATACTAACCAGATAGCCTGGTCTTTTAAAACTCTTGATACTTTGTTTTCTTTCATTTGTCTAACCCCTTCCTATGCCTATTTATCTCTTGCTGCGGATGCATATGTCATAATTACTTCCTGGGTGAACTCATCTTTTGAAAGTTCTCCTGTCATGTTTCCTTCTGAAAGAACCACAATTCTGTCAGACATACCCATCAACTCTTCCATCTCTGAAGAAATCATTAAAATTGTCTTTCCCTGATTCTCAACAAGATCGTTCATCAATTTATAAATCTCATATTTTGCTCCAACATCAATTCCTCGTGTTGGTTCATCAAAGATAATCAATTCCGAATCTGCTGCCATCCACCTTCCAAGGATAACCTTCTGCTGATTACCACCACTTAAATTTTTAACCAGCTGATTCAGGGAAGGAGTCTTAATTGCCATATTTTCTTTATATTTTTCTGCAATTTCCTGTTCTTGCTTATTGTTTATAACGCTGAGTTTGGAATTGCGCTCATAGATTGGCATATTAATATTATTCTTAATAGAAATACCCAACATAGCACCATGACGTTTTCTGTCTTCCGGCACCAGAGCAATTCCAAGATTAATCGCTTCTCTCGGGCTCTTCGGATCTATCTCCTTACCATTAAAAATCATTTTTCCTGATTTTTTTCTGACTGCCCCGAATATCATCTCGGCAAGTTCTGTTCTTCCGGCTCCGACCAGTCCACCAAGTCCAAGAATCTCGCCTTTATGAATCTTTAAGCTGATATCCGTATCTCCGTTACCTGTTACATTTTGTAATTCAAGAACAACTTCGTCTTTCTTAACACAATCTTTTCTAGGTGGATAACTTTGTGTAAGTTCACGTCCTACCATCAATTTAATCAATTCCTGGACTTCACTGTCCTTTGTGATCAATGTCTTTACATATTCTCCGTCACGCATAACCAGAATACGGTCTGACAGACGATATATTTCTTCCAATCTATGAGATATGTAAATAATAGAAACCCCTTCTTTACGAAGTCTTTCTACTACTTCAAACATACTCTCAACTTCTGCACTTGTCAAAGGCGCAGAAGGTTCATCCATAATCAGTATTTTTGCATTCTGCTGAACTGCTTTTGCTATTTCAACCATCTGCTGATATCCAACCGTCAGGTTCTTCATCAGTGCCTTCGGGTCAATCTTAATATGAAGAGCTTCAAATGCTTTTGCCGCCTCTTCTTCCATTGCTTTTTTATCAATGACTATTCCTTTACGGATAGGTCTTCCCAGGAATAAGTTTTCTGCTGCTGACAGTTCCTTCACATTGTTAAATTCCTGATAAATAATTGCAATACCATTTTCCGATGCCAACTGTGGTGTCATGCTAGAAAACTCTTTGCCATTTACTATAATCTTTCCAGAAGTTGGAATAACCGCTCCAGAGCAACACTTAATCAATGTAGATTTTCCAGCTCCATTTTCTCCAATCAGAGCCAGAATCTCGCCTGGCTTTAATTCCAACGTAACGTCCTTCAACGCTACAACACCCGGGTATTCTTTTCTTATATGCTGTAACTGTAATACATATTCTTCGCTCATGTTCATCCCCCGTGATTCTACTAATTAACAGAGGCGGCGTAATGCCGCCTCCTTTTTAATCTGTTTCAGTTTTATGACTGTTTTACATTCCTTTTAAGATCTCATCAATGTTATCTGTTGTGATAGGTTTGATTGTTCTGTAAACGTTGTGATCATCACCCTCAAATTTCTCACCGCTTAAGATTCTTTCATACATTTTCATACAAGCTTTTGCTGTATCTTCGTTAGATCCTTCAAATCCAACGATAGATCTTACTGCTTCATTTCCAGCTTTCAGGGAATTCAGCTGCTGCTCTGTAACGTCTGTTGTAATAACACCTACGTTCTCTGGAATTTTTCCTTTTCCGTATTTCTGAAGAAGAGCTTCATTCGAACCGATCATAGCACCAGCTCCGACTCCAACGAATACATTAGCATCTGGATGTGCAGAAAGTACAGACTCTACGTTGCTCTGTGCTTCCGGTGCTTCCAGACCATCAACTTCTGCGATCACTTCATAATTGTCTTTGCAATTTTCTTTCAGACCTTCTTTGATACCATCAGCTCTTTCTTTCAGAACCTTTGTTGAAGGATATCCGATAACTGTAACCTGTGCTTTATCATCTGCTGTAAATTTATCGTTGATAAATTCAGCTGCTGTTTTACCAATCTCTTTACCAAGCTCTGTATTGTCCAGTACCCAGTTAGCCGTTGTGTTTTCCATCGGGTCATCCCAGCACATTACTTTAATATCAGCATCAAGAGCTTCTTTACAGATGTTCTCTACCGCTTTTGCATCAGAAGGGTGAACCATGATCAGGTCACATCCCGATGTAATGAAGTTCTCGATCTGGCTAACCTGTGTAGCAGAGTTGTCTTCACAGTCGATCAATGTGTAATCCCAGCCTTTGTCCTTTAACTGTTCTTCGAGTTTTCCCATAACTCCTGCCCAGTACGCATTGCTTAATGACTGAATTGTAATTCCGACTTTGTACTTTTTGTCTTTGGAATCTCCGCTTTCTGACTTGCTGTCTGATCCTCCGTCTTTGCTTCCGCATCCAACTGCCATAGCTGCTACCATCGTTACGCACAGTAAGATACTTACGATTTTCTTTTTCATAGATTGTCCTCCTTGAAATTAATAATTTTATTCGTATAGCCGTTGCTATTAGCTATCTTAGAACGATATAACCGGTCAATTTAGAAGCATGTAAATGCTCCATCTACGATGATATCTGATCCGGTTGTAAATGTACTTGTGTCTCCTGCAAGATATACCAGAATTGACTGTAATTCTTCCGGTTTTCCAAGGCGTCCCATAGGAGCCATTGCATTCCACTGCCCAATCAGTGGTTTCAGATCATCTCTTGACATGATCAGATCTGTTCCAATGTATCCCGGGCTTATGCAGTTGACTCTGACACCTTTCTTTGCCCATTCTACAGCAAGTGATTTTGTCAGAAGACTTACTCCTGCTTTTGACGCATTGTATCCACACTGTGGCTGCGGAACATTTACAATATGTCCTGACATAGAAGCTGTATTAATGATGGAACCATAACCCTGTTTTAACATTACTCTTCCTGCTGCTGTTGCACAAAGGAAAACGCCTGTCAGATTGATATCAATTACTTTCTGCCACTGAGCAAGTGTCATCTCCTCAGCTGGTGCATTTACTGCGATTCCGGCATTGTTATAACATGCATCAAGTTTTCCATATGTATCAACCACTTTAGCTACCATTGCTTCAACCTGATCCTGCTTTGTAACATCACATTCAATTGCGATTGTCTTAGAACCTGTCTTTTCTGCAATCTCATCTGCTACTTTCTGAGCCC
This sequence comes from Dorea sp. BIOML-A1, assembly GCF_009875615.1. Classification (NCBI taxonomy): domain Bacteria; kingdom Bacillati; phylum Bacillota; class Clostridia; order Lachnospirales; family Lachnospiraceae; genus Dorea; species Dorea sp. BIOML-A1. Next base: position 43,210 of record NZ_WWSA01000015.1, on the reverse strand, counting down.
CTTCAAGATTAATATCTACGATTGCTACATCTGCCCCTGCTTCTGCAAATGCCATGGCTGCACATTTTCCGATTCCGCTCGCAGCCCCTGTTACGTAAATTGCTTTCCCGTCAAGTCTCATGTTCTCAATAATTCCCATGTTGCCCTCCTCCCGGTTGTTAGCCGTGTCTGTTGGTTTTGATTCCGCATAACTCTTTTGTAAATCACTTTTACAAAATCGCTTTGCATATCTTTGTTGGTATTATTATAATACTTGTTCTTTTATTTGTGCAATATGCAATATTAACTAAATTTTGTATGTGTATTTTGTATAGTTTTAATAATATTATTTATTTAACATTTGTCTATATTGTCTGTATATAGTTTTCTATTAATTTAATCGCAGCTCCAAGTGCAGATGCCTCCGCCCTGTAATCACAAGCTCTTACATAATTTCCATCATGACCAAACAAGTTCTTTTCCGCCACCATCTGACGTAATCTTGGTACATATGGTCCAATCAGATTACCTACATATCCACCCAGGACCACTTCACAATCAAAGCACATCCTGAGATTATCCACTGCTATTGCTAAATTATCCAGATATTCATCCCATATCTTTTCATACTCTGCATTTCCCTCTTCAAGCTTTTCAAAAAATATCTCCAATTTTCCTTCTGTAAGATCTGCAAGCCGGAGTGCCGAACAATACGCATCCAAACATCCTTTTTTTCCACAATAGCAGGTTCTTCCGCCCGGATGGATTACCATATGCCCAAATTCCGCACTCCGCCAGTTATCTCCCCGATACATATCAACAGCCTCAAGTTCATTTCCTGCCGTCATGATTACATTGCTGTTTTCAAACAGCACCGCACCACCAACAGTATTACTCAGCATAAGATATACCATATTACCACAATTCACATGCTCAGCACTTTCTGCAATCGCTGCACAATTCGCATCATTAAGAAGAACTGCCGGGTATTTAAAATGTTCTTTCCATTCACTGCAGGATACATTATAAATATCCAGTGCGTTGGAATATGTAATAAGCTGTTCTTTCTTATCTATAATACAAGGCATCGATATTCCGATTCCCAATATCTTATCTTCCGGTATTGCATTTTCTTCTATAAATCGTCTGGTAAATACAGCAAGTGCATCCAGATATTCATTCGTATATTCAAAACTCTTTCTGATCCTTACATGTTTTAATGCCTTTTCTGACAAGTCTGTATACGTAATACTTATATGGTTTGCCGTCAGATCAATTCCGACTGCGTATTTTATATCTTTTACCGCAGCAATTGCTTTTGCCTTTCTTCCTCCCGTTGATTTTAACTCCCCGGCTTCCTTTAGCACACCTTCTTCTTTCAGTTCATTCACAATTGTAAGAACCGTCGGTCCACTGATATCTAATGCAGCAGAAATCTCCGGCATACTCGTCTCTGCCTGTCCGTTCACATATCTGAATACACGGTTTCTATTCTGTCTTTTCACTTCTACGCTGTTCGTGCTTCTTTTCATAATTTCTGCCCTCTACTTTATTAAGTATTTTATTTAAGTGTTTTCGTAACATCTATATTATATCATGTTACAAAAAAGAATACAAATATTTTTCACAATTTTTTTCATTTACTTTGCGCATTTTTGTACCATTTGTATATACAGTTTTAAAATTATAATTATCTACTACAAAAAACAGATGACACAGTTTCTGTGAGCATAACCTCTTTCTTTTCTGTATCACCTGTTTGTATTTTTATTCATTCTTTATATATAAGATATCCGCCACCGAACAACTTCCATATTCTGTCTCTATCACAGTGCATGGCCATGCTTTCGTTCTGGTAAATATCTCGACACCATTATCCGCAAGGAATGTAGTGTCCTCGCACTTTGTCCCTGCAATTGTTGGATTCCATGCATATGCCTGATTCTTCTTAATTACACCTTTCGTCTCTGGTGTTACTGTAAATTCCCTACAGCCATATCCGGTCGGTCCGCCCTGATGGTGCATCTTCCATTCCTTCGAACATCCTTCTTTTGCATATAATTCCTGTGCTTTCCGAAAATACGCTTGATAACTCATACCGTCTTTCATCACTTCCCACCAATACACAGTCCGGACTGATTCCCCTTGCGATGCATCCTGTTCTGATCTTATCTGCAATTTCTTGCTCTGTCTGTCCAGGTCTTGCATTCATGGCTACACCTTCTACGATTCCGGCGCATTCCTGCCCGATCTTCCGGTAACGCTTCAGTTCTTTTTCACTTAACTGCATACGGACATCGATAAGCTCTGACTGTACATTATCCGTACCCGCAATTCCAGTATCGGATGCAAATGTCCGGTCTCCTATATAATCTTTCAGATGTGCTTCAAAAGATTCATACCATGGGATCAGCATTCCTTTTGCTCTCAGCGCATTCTGCTCCGTTTCCATACGTGGACAGTCACTGCTGTCTGCTGCTACTGTAACCGATCCGTCTTTTTCGATGAGCAGATGTGCCACTCCGACTTCTGTGTTCGTCACTACAGCATTTGCATTTTCTTCTGTGATCCATTTGAAATTATCCCGTCTTCCTAAGATCACTCCGTCATATTCCGAAGTCTGAAGCCAGGATAATAATTTATCTAGATTCTTCATTAATCTTCTATCTCCATATTAACACATACTTTACCTGTTTTTCCGGTTGCAAATACGCGGTATGCTTCTTCCGTCCGGCTAAGCGGATATCTGTGTGTAATGATCTGGCTTGGATGGATCTTCTTGCGGTCCAGAAATTCGACCAGACGCTCCATATTACCTACGGATGTTACCCATGATCCATGTAATGTCAGGTTCTTATGTAACAGAAGCGGACTTGGCTCGAATGTTACGGTTCCCTGCTCGCCAAGGAATACCACATTGCCCCACATTCTTGCAGCTTCCAGACATCTGTGACGGCCGATGCTGCTTCCGGAACAGTCCACTGCTACTTCTACACCTTTTCCGTCTGTATACTCCATTACTTTCTGTACAACGTCATCATCACCTAAGAGTACCTGATCTGCCCCGATCTTCTTTGCCATCTCCAGACGTTCTTCTGAGATATCTACACCGATCGTCTCTGCACCCATGGCTTTCGCAAGGATCAGTGCCGCCTGTCCGACAGGTCCCAGCCCCATAACCAGTACGCGGTCTCTTCCGGATACATTAGCCCTTAATAATCCCTGGTAAGCAGTTCCGAATCCACATGCGATCATGGCTCCGTCTTCATATGTCAGGAAATCCGGCAGATGAATACAGGTAGATACATCTGCTACCATATATTCCGCAAGTGCACCGTCTCTCTGCCATCCGTAAGCACGTCTCTCCGGATTCTGGCAGTTAATGAAGAAGCCTTTCTTACACTCGTCACAGTATCCGCATCCCTGAATGTGATATACAACCACACGGTCTCCTTCTTTAAAGTCCAACACGTCTTCTCCAACCTGTACAACCTGTCCGCTCGGCTCATGACCTGCAATCACATCGTCATATCTTGCTCCACCTGTCTTATCTGTATGTTCATAATAAATATATTTCAGATCACTTCCGCAAAGACTGGCTGCCTTCATCTTCAGAAGTACCTGTCCCGGTCCGGGTACCGGCACCGGCTGCTCTACCTTCTGTACTTTTGCTCCTCCCGTAAGTTTCATACCGATCATCTTTTTTGGAATTTCGTATTTCATGTTGTATCCCTCCTGAATATTTTTATGATTTTTCTGCTATTAATCTTTCTGGTGTATTCTTTTTGTCATCCTCATCTTACCCCTTTTTCACATTCCATAACATAAACAATCTGACGAATTAATGGACTATATTACTGCTTCTGGATATAGTCACCGTTCCGATATTCTTTTGGTGATACTCCCATTACTTTCTTGAATATTCTGGAAAAATAATAGGGATCATCATATCCCAGTTTTTGACTAATCTCCACAATATACAGATCTGTAGACTTTAAAAGCTTACACGCCTCCTGCATCTTCAGGTTGATAAAAAAATCAATCGGCGCCCTGCCGGTATATTTCTTAAATGATGCATTGATATAGCTTTTCGAAAGTTCCAGTTCCTCTTCCAGATCCTCTAATTTCAGATTCCGATCCAGATGACGGTACATATAACGTACGATTGTTGTAATATGCCGGTTCTGCCGGCTTGCCTCATCTGCTTTTTCGCGAAAATATATCTCGGACAGGATCAGTGACAACACCTGGGAAATGTAGATAAAGTTTCCAAGTGTATAGTTGCGCTCCAATACACGGAACAACACACCAAATAATGTTATGATCCTATTCTCCGCATGTATGGAATTCATCTGAATGATCTGGTATTCTTCCAATGGATAATAGCCTGTATTTTCGCCCTTGAAGTGTACCCAGAAGATACTCCACGGATTCTTCTCACTGGCATAATATTTATGCTTCTGGTTTCTTGGTATACAGAACACTTCCTGAGGGTGAAGATGATACTTTTTATTTCCGATATGGATATAGCCTTCCCCTTCTGTACAATATAAGAGGATATATTCTTCTGTTCCTTCCTCCCGTTCCCGGTAATGATGATACGCCTTCGGGAAGAATCCGATATCTGTCAGGTACATCGCTTTTACCAGCGGATGTTTCAGGTATTCTTTGAATGATTCTGTTGGAATTATGAAATATTGTTCATCTTTGAATCCGTCTCTTTTCTGGCTTTCCTGTATGTATGCTTCATCCTTTTCTCTTTCCATCTTCGTTTGTCCCCTTGCCTTTTATGAATTTCTTATTACTCTTTTCATGGTTCTTTTTCATTATATTCAGCATAGCAATTTTGTGGAATATTGTCCATCTTTTTATGAAATATGATATTCTGCCAATACTATTTTCATGCTATCGTAAAAGCATACACAAAAGCATTGCTATAAATATTCGCAGCTTTGAGATGGGAAAATCATCATCACATATTTATTATTTTCAAAGGAGAATCTATTATGAGTAATAACGTACACGTATGGGAAGAAAATGTAACCATCCCGACCTATAAAGTCTATCCACCGGAAAAGGGGCCTCTCTTTATCGAGAACCGTGCCTATCAGGGAAGTTCCGGCAAGGTCTACCCGCTTCCGGTAACCGAAAAAATCTCTGATAAAAAAGAAGATGTAAGCTACCACGCTATCTATTTGGAGAATGATTATCTGAAGGTTATGGTTCTTCCGGAACTCGGCGGACGTATCCAGAGAGCTTATGATAAGACAAACGGTTATGACTTTGTCTACTATAACCATGTGATCAAACCGGCACTCGTTGGCTTAACCGGTCCTTGGATCTCAGGCGGTATCGAATTCAACTGGCCACAGCATCACAGGCCAAGTACTTACAGTCCGGTGGATTATTACTATAAGGAACGAGAGGACGGCTCTGCTACCGTATATGTCAGTGAGATTGACAAGATGTACGGTACAAAGGGTATGGGGGCATTCACTCTCTATCCTGACAAGGCTTATATCGAGATCAAGGGACAGCTTTTTAACAACACCGATATTCCTCAGACCTTCCTCTGGTGGGCAAATCCGGCTGTTCCGGTCAATGACAATACTTACTCTGTATTCCCGCCGGATGTATATGCAGTTATGGACCATGGAAAACGTGCCGTATCTACATTCCCGATCGCAACCGGAGAATATTACAAATACGACTACTCTGCAGGCGTTGACATTTCCATGTATAAGAATATCAAGGTGCCGACTTCTTACATGGCTGCGCATTCTGACTTTGATTTTATAGGTAACTACGATGAAGGAAGAAAAGCCGGACTGCTGCACGTTGCCGACCATCACATCTCTCCTGGCAAGAAGCAGTGGACATGGGGCAACGCGGACTTTGGCCGTACATGGGACCGCAACCTTACTGATGAGGATGGACCATATATCGAACTGATGACTGGAGTATTCGCAGACAATCAGCCGGATTTCACATGGTTAAAGCCTTACGAAGAAAAGACATTTACCCAGTATTTTATGCCATATAAAAATGTTGGACGTGTGAAGAATGCTACGAAGGATGCCATGGTGAACTTTACAATTGAAGATTCTACAGCTACACTGCTTTTGTATACTTCCGGTTCTTATAACGGACTCACCTTATCTGTAGAAAAAGAGGGTAATGTACTTTACAGCAAGACCATTGACATTTCTCCTCTGCAGGCATTTGAAGATACTTTTACGACTGATACCAGTTCCACCGCAGGCTGCACAGTAAAAGTGACTGCTACAGATGGACATACACTTGTTACTTATACCGGACTGGAAGAAAAACTGGAGCCAATCCCGGATCCTGCTGTTCCTCTCGGCACACCGGCTGAATTGAAATCTACAGAAGAATTATTCTTAGGTGCACAGCATCTGGAGCAGTACCGTCATGCAACATATGAACCTGCTGATTACTACGAAGAAGGACTCCGCCGTGATCCAAGTGACATCCGTCTGAATAACGGATACGGTATGCTGCTTATGAAGCGCGGTGATTTCGCTGCTGCAAAGAAACATTTTGAAGCGGCCATTGAAAAACAGACCTGGAAGAATCCAAATCCATATAACGGGGAATGCTACTTTAACTTAGGTCTTGCAGAATATTTCTTGGGAAATGAATCTGCTGCCTATGATGCATTCTATAAATCTACATGGAGCCAAGAGACGCAGAGCGCCGGATTCTACTGGCTTGCACTGCTTGCATGCAAAAAACACGAATATGAACAGGCGCTTACATTTGCAGAGCAGTCCATGATCCGCAACTGGCATAACATGAAGGTACGTGCATTAAAAGCTTCTATCCTTCGAAAGCTTGGACGTTGCAACAAAGATTTTCTCACTGAAAGTCTTGCAATCGATCCGTTGTCACTTGACTGCCTGTATGAAAAATCCGTTTCAGAAGATGATCTGAGCGGATGGATCAGCACAATGCGTACCTCTGCACATAACTATCTGGAAGTTGCTTTGGACTATATCAAAGCCGGACTTTATGAAGATGTGGTACGTATCTTGGATGCAACACCGGACAAGTCGCCTATGACCTGGTACTATATGGGTTATGCTTATGAAAAAGATGGTAAAAATGAAGCTGCACTGGATGCTTACCAGAAAGCAGAACATACCAATCCGGATTACTGCTTCCCGAACAAGATAGAAGAGATTCTTATCTTAAATGTTGCTATATCTGCACTTAAAAAAGTACCATATGCACATTATTATCTTGGATGCCTGCTGTATGATAAGAAGCAGTATGACAAAGCTGTAAATGAGTGGAAAGAAAGCATTTCCGAAAATCCGAAGTATGCTATGGCTTATCGTAATCTTGCAATTGCTTATTATAATAAATGCAAAGAACCTGCCAAAGCTCTGGATTATATGAAGCAAGCATTTGAACTGGATTCTTCTTATCCAAGATTTCTTCTCGAATACGACCAGCTGGCTGCTAAGAATAATGTTGCACTGGAAGACCGTCTGGCTCTGCTTGAGAAATATCCGGAGTTAGTCGAAGACAGAGACGTGCTGTATCTTGAATATATCACGCTTCTGAACGAGACCGATCAGTACGACAAGGCTCTGGATGCTTTGAAGGGACATACGTTCCATCCATGGGAAGGTGGAGAAGGAAAAGTCAGTGGCCAGTACCGCTATGCGCTGACTCACAAGGCTCTTGGGCTTATGAAAGAGAAGAATTATGAGGAAGCAATTAAGCTTCTTACAGATACATTTACCTATCCGGATAACTTAGGCGAAGGAAAACTTCCGAATGTTCTGGATAATATTGCGGAATATTATATCGGATGCTGCTATGCGGCCCTGAATGCGACCGAAGAAGCTGCCAGATGGTGGGAGAAAGCTTCTGTAGGACTGGATGAGCCATCGGCTGCTCTTTACTATAATGACCAGCCGTCTGATACGATCTTCTATCAGGGTCTTGCGAATGCTGCTCTTGGAAGAACAGAAAAGGCTGCTAAGTGTTATCATCAGCTGAAAGCGTTTGGTGAGAAGCATATCTTTGATGAAGTGTCTTATGATTACTTTGCGGTATCGCTTCCAGAGCTTGAGGTATTCCCTAGTGATATTAAGCTTCGTAATACGATTGATTGTAAGTATCTGATGGCGCTTAGTGCGATCGGACTTGGGGATTATGAGAAGGCCCGTGATGGACTTGATGAGGTGCTTGCGCTTCAGGGGAATCATCAGGGGGCGATAGAGCATGTGAGGTATCTTGAAAAAATTGGCTGTTTAGTACATTAATTTGGGTTGGATTCCCAGTCACGACATGAGAAAGCGCTGGTATCCTATCTGCTGCTAGATGTCATGATGCAGCAGAGACAGGATACCAGCGCTTTCTCATGGATCGAGAGGCCACGATGAACTAGTGTATTAAACACCCACCATCCATCTCCCATACTACATCCGCCAACACACATATATCCTCACTATTATGACTGGTCAGCAGGATTGTCTTTCCTTCTTTTTTCAGATCCATAATCAGGCTCCGGATTTCTTCTACTCCTTTTTTATCCAGTCCATTGAATGGCTCATCGAGTATCAGAAGGTCTGGATTTTCCATGATTGCCTGTGCGATTCCAAGGCGTTGTTTCATACCTAAGGAATATTTGGCTACTGCTTTTTTTGAATCTGGATCCAGGCCTACTCTTGAAATTGTGTTCCTGATCTCTGTATCAGTTATTTTTCCTTGAATCTCCGCCAGCAATTTCAGGTTGCGGAAACCAGACATATTTGGCAGAAATCCTGGTCTTTCTATGATCATTCCCATGGATTCCGGGAAATCTACATCTTTTCCGATTACTTTGTCGTCTATGGTAATTGTTCCTTCGGTTGGTTTTATAAATCCACAGATACATTTGAACAGGACGCTTTTTCCTGATCCGTTATTACCTACTATGGCATGTGTCTTCCCTGCTTCGAAATCACAGGTGATTCCTTTTAGCACTTCTTCCTCACGGAATGTTTTATGAAGATTTCCCACACGAATCTTTATTTTCTTCATTTTTATCCACCTCTTTTCCCAGGTAATACTTTATTCTGTGTCGATATGTCCACCATCAATTGCATTTAAAGTTACCTCATAAGGCAGGCTTTCCTTGTTCACCTGTTCTTTATCTTGCCATGACCTATCCACTTCAAACACCCACATCGGCACCAGCCATACGCTGTTTGGATCTTCATATGCACTGATATTTCCCAGTCTGAGTTTTACATCCCGGATTTCATATGTGAATTTCAGTCCTTCTTTTTTCGTCCGTTTGCCGTCATCTGAAATTTGCATATATAAAATGTGTTGTGCTAATTTTTCTTTTATCTTTTCGAATGGCAACAGCTTTGTATTATCAGCGATTTTTTCTTTTTTCACAGATATATTATTCCACCGGAATTTTTTAACTCCGTTTTTTGTTATTATCATCTGTATGCTTTCTGTACCGAATTTTGGTACATAGACAGTCTCTGGTATTTTTGAACTGTCTCCATAAACATCACTATATGTTGTTTCATATCCTGTCAGATTTCCTTCTGTCCTGAAAAAATATAGAGAATATCCCACTTCTGTCTCGCATTCTCCGTCCAACATTCCCCAGCTTTCCGTTTCTGTACTTCCGGTTGCCCTGACACATTCCTGTATTTTCATTCCTGTAACCGCCAGATCTTTCAGCACCTGTTCTGCTTTTTTCCGTGCCTCATCTTCTGTTATATCAGGCGCATCCGAAATTTTATTCTTTAATTTTTCAACCCAGCTTTTATATTCCGGAGGATCTTCTTCCGAACCGGTCTCAAGCCTTTCTATCGTCTTTTCATCTATATAAGTTCCTTCTTGATATAAAAATCTTGTCACAGATCCAGCCTTCGTATCATAATTAACTGCCCGGATAACCGGATCTATGTTTCTCCCCTTATCTATCCTTACAGATAATCCTATTTTATCTTTTGTATCGTAATAGAAATCACTTTGTCCATCCCATTTATCTCTTTCTGTTTGATATGGAGTCTCCCATTTTGGCGCTACATATTGCAATGTTTCTTTTTTATCCGGTGCCTGAGCAATTATCTTATCCAGCTGTTTGTAACTATTTTGCCAATATGTGGTAGACGCTACAGCTTCCAACTTTGCCCATCTACCCTCAAAATTTTGTATCTTTTCCTGTTCTTTCTTCAGTTCATCCTTACTCATTTTCGGATATCTATAGATTTTATTTCCTTCCGAAAAATAGTTACACAAGCTGCCAAGTTCCTGATTACTCAGCTTTTTCATTTCATATGCATATACCGGTGTATTATATATTTCAGGAATATTCATCTCGTAGTCAGCATGAATCGTAATAAATCCATCACTTTTTTCGATTGTATCTGTCCAATGTTTTGGAATCTCCAGCTTCTTTGGATCCTTTGAAGCCGGAATTATATTTTCGCTAATAGATCCTTTTTTCTTGTCTGTAACTATTTTTTCTTCTGGTGTTTTTACACATGCTGCCAGATTGGTAAGGATAAACGATGTAATACACATTGTAATGATTATTCTTTTATTCATACTTTTCCCTCCCACACTTATGAAAATTGAAACTCATATCTCCCTGCCAGCCAATGAATCACACACAGATTCACTCCACTAAGAACGAATAAAATCAGACAGCTTTGCCATATTCGCGGAAGATAATCATATCCGAAATTATGCATATAATAAGTGACATGATTCAGAGGCGACAACCAGCCGCATAAAACATTGTTTTTGTATTGTACGGTCTCTGGTATATGTAAAAGTTTTCCTATTATCTGCGGAGTCAGCAAAAGGCCATACAGGTTTAATAAAAATACGCTCAATATTCCCCCTAACCGGTTCTTTCCAAGATTCCATATCATCATCCATGTCACAGTCAAGGTCTCATATAAAAGCATTAATAAGAAGATCTTAATCACACAGGTATATGGGTCTGACATTTCCATTGTCTTTACCGATGCAGGTAATGCAATGTCGCTTCCCACTCCCGAATATCCCAACATTGCTCCTGTCTCACTCCACATATTCCCCGGGAATGATAACGGTGCACACAAAAGACAAAATATGCCAAGTAAAAATAGTAAATAGATTATTGTTACAATTCCAACATATATGATCTGTGCACCAATCCATTCCCGCCTGGCCATGCGGATCAGATAATAAGGTGTCGCCTGATTTATGAATGGCATATCACCAAAGAAAAAGAGTAATAAAAGTGATGACAGCAGAATCGAATCCGCTTTTCCGAATGCCCATATAAACGGTTCAAAAATCTGCATTGTCGTTCCATATGTCCGTGCAAATATCAACGCCCTACCAGATAACATAACGCAAAATGTGAATGCCAGGACAAATCCTGCAATGATTTTCGGATTTCTTTTCCAGTCGAGAAAATTCAATCTTACGATTAATAATGTACGATGTAGTTTACCCATTTTCCCACCCTCTTTTAATTTTGAAATAATATCCTGTCCCCGTTACCATAATCAGCACAATTAAAAATATAATCGTCTCCACAGCCCCGGTCTGTTGTGGTATCATCCATTCCTTGGGACTTAACATCCACCGATTCTTCAGATATGCTTCTGCCAATGTAGAAACAACATAATAAAAGATAAAGGGTGCCGCATATGCCATATACCGATTTTTCGTTATCGCTCCAACCAGCCCGCCAGTCAATGCATACAGCATACCATTCAGACACAAAATCAATATATTTTCCAACAAAGCCATATGATATGACATTCCCATGTTTTTCCACTGCATAAATTGCATGTTATTTAACGGATATCGTATTACATTTACTACCAGTAATAGCAGAAGCGAACACGCTGCTGCCAGACCTCCGTATAACCCACAATTTACTACTTTGCTAAAACCGTATCGTTTTCTGGATGTCCTTGGCATAATATACATCGATATTCCATTTTGCAGATCTTCTAAATACGATGCGCTTGCCGGTAATGTACACGCCACAGGCAATAGAAAAATAAATATTTCCGAATGCATTCCCTGATACCAGCTTTCTGTACACCATACATAACTTCCTATATAATCAATCTCCCCCATTGCGTCTTTCAGGTCTCCCGCTCCGATTATTCCGGCTGCTGTCAAAACCAATATACCTATGTAAAATCCTGCGGAATAACTCCCCCGTTTTGCTTCCACTTTGAATATATGATTTTTCATACTTGTCACCTTCTCTGAACCTGGATAAAACCTCCATCAATTGCATTCAGCACGACTGTTTCCGGGCCAATGTTCTCCGTTGTAATTTCTTTTCCTGTTTTATGTTGCATTTTTCCTTCCACATCAAATACCCATACCGGAACCAGCCACGATCTTTTTGGTTTGTTATATGCATTTATATTTGCAGCACGAAGCTGTACATTTTTCACTGTATAAATATTAGCAAACCCCTCTGGGCTGATTCCTCCAAGATTTGCAATCTGCGCATATAACAAATGATCTGCCAGCTTTTCTTTAATCTCGTCAAATGTCAGTAATTTTGTGTTTTCTGCTATTACATCTGTTTTCTTTGAAATATCTGTCCATTCAAATAGCTGAATGCCTTCTTTCGTAACAATCATCCGGATACCTTCGGTTATAAAAGATGGAGCATATACCGTTTCTGCCAGATTCTCATATTGTTTTGAAGCTAATGTCAATGGATAACCTACTACATCTCCTGCCTTCACCGAAAAATAAACTGCATATCCACTGCTCACCTGTGTATCATCGGTTCCTACCCCTGCCCAGCTCTCACTGTCTGTATTTCCAATGGCCTTTACGCAATCTCCGACATCCATTTCTGTAATAGATAATTCTTTTAACACACTTTTTGCCATTTTCACTGCATCTTTTTCTGTAAAATTTTCATCCGTTACGTGTTCCATATTTTCCGATAAATAACTTAGATATTCTTCATTTCCATATTGGAATGCATGTTCAAGTTCCCATTCCAGATTCAGTTCTCTTTCATCAATAAAAGTTCCCTGACGATATGCAAATGCTGTCGTACTCCCAATCTCATTATCGTAACTAATCGCTCTGATTACCGGATCTACTTTTCTTCCCTTTGCAACTCTTGCAGTAAACCCAATATTTTTATCCGTCTCAAAATACCAGTTATTCCATGTTCTTTTATGTGTTGCATTACACCATGACTTTCCGATCCATTCCATACCGTTCTTCAACGGAATTCTTAATTCTGCTTTTATTTCTTTTGGTTCCGTTCTCTTTTCATCTGCATTTTTAATCAGATTTTCTACACTTCCAACCATAGATGCCATATAATTTGCATCATAAGATCCCCAGTTTCCTATGCCTGCTGTCATTTTTTCTTTTTCTGCAATGAGTTCTTCTTTTGTCATCCCCGGATCTTCATACAAAGATGAGCCTTCTGCAAAATAGCTGCACAAATTTTCCAGTACCTTCCGATCCATTTTCCGTATCTTATATGCGTATACCGGTGTATTATATATATTTCCAATGGAAATATCATCATCTGCCTCCACAGTAATGAATCCATCTTTTCTCGTGATTGTCTCTTTCCAATGTTCTGGAATATTTAACTGTTTTTCTTTACCATCCTTCTCTTTTGGAATAATATTTTCCTCTGATAATCCTTTCGATTTATCTGTCACGATATTTTCTTCCGGTGTTTTCACACATGCCGTTAAATTTAATAACATAGCAGTAAGTAACATAAAGGCCGCCAATTGTTTTTTCTTCCTCATACGCTTCCTCCCTCACTATTTTCTTTTACAACTTCCCTGTTTTTGTTATTCAAAAGGTAACACATTCGTATGTCATTCATATGTCATTTTGCTCCTTTTAGCATAATATCTACCCATATATTCAGCTCCTTACAGACGCATTTGCAACTGTCAGCTTTTCTTGCATGTTTTGGCATACATAGAACCTGCCACTGGCAGCTTCTATTGCATACTTTGGTATAAAAAACACAAGAAATATATCTTTTCAACATACTCCTTGTGTTCTGCTTTTTGATTCTTTATTCAATTTGTCCTGAACCAGAACTCCACTCCATTCTCTTTATTCCCACAGCCATATGCGAATCCATGCAGTTCCAGTATCCTTCGGCAGATTGGTAATCCCATTCCGGTTGAGCCTTTTTCTCTATTTCTTGACTTATCCTGCCTGCTTAAGATATCCCACACCCGTGTTATATCCTCTTCTTCTAATCTGGCACCTTCATTCCACACCCAAAACCTACATCCTTTTTTCTCTCTTGTTAGTTTTACGGTTATCGTTCTTCCGCTTTCCGTATATTTATATGCATTGGAAAGATAGTTATCAATGACCAGTGTCAATAACTCTTTATTTCCCCTTATCTGTTCTGTCTCTTCCATTGATACGTTACATTTAACACCGGCCGACTCGAATAAATCTTCGTATTTTTCTATTTCTTCCTGCACGATTTCTCTCATATCACATTTTACTTTTTCCAGATGCTGTATTTTCTGCAAACGGTTATATTGTAAAAATGATACGATCAGCCGGTTCATCTGTTTTGTTTCGTTATACACGGATCTGGTATAATCCATATTTTTTTCTGGTGCTACATTTTCCATTATGCACTCGCATTCGTTCTGGATGACGGCAAGCGGCGTTTTTAGTTCGTGTGCGACAGCACTTGTAAGCATCTGCCTTGATTCTTCCAGTTTTCTGTTTTTGATATGTAAATAATTCATAAGGCCTAGCAGCATTGTTCCCAGAATCAGAAACAGCAGACTCTGCGTAACCACGGCGCCCCGGAAAACGGAAGATTCTATTACTTCCACTCTTTCTTCATAAGCAGCTGCCAGATACATTGTATACACATTTCCATTAATCTCCAGGTTCTGTGTATACCAATAATGATGCTGATCATAATACTCGTACTCCGTTGCCAGTTTTCCTGCGATATGGTTCCGGATATTGGAGCGGTTCAGACTCTGATACAGACTCTGATATACACCTCTTCGTTTTCCACCATTATCCAGATCGGTCAGATACATCTGCATATACCGGTATCTTTTATCCTGCTTTAATTCATTCTGTCTCTTTTCCATGACTTCCTGCTTCACTTTTTTCTGTTTGTCTGTAAGATTCGTATCTGTATTATTCTCATATTTATCAAGCTCATATACTGCATTATATGCATATTTCGTAGATGAATGATTTGATAACTTTAGTGTAAGCACTTTTTCGGGTTTTATCCCGTTTACCAGGGTCAGCTTAACCGGAATTGCCTTTCCTTTCTTCATATAGTATTCCAATTCCTTCACCTGCACGGTATTAATCGGTCCGACTGTCGCCCGGAGTTTATCTATTTTCTCCCACTGCTTCTTTGTCAGATAATCGTCCAGATGTATTGCCTGATACTCTGCACCTTCGTACACTAGTAACATGCTTCCTGTCTTTTCTTTTACTCTGACTTCCGGATCTACGAATGCTGCCTGCCACGGATACTTATGTTCTGCCTCCGTATAAAAATCATATGTAATGGATTCCAGTGATATATATTCTCCCTCATTCGCTCTCTGGCAGTAGTTTTTTTCAAAATAATCTTTTACGCTTTTTACACTCTGTCTGAAATCACTTTCTACATAATTAACCGCAGATTTGTAACTCACCAGCAGACATGCCAGATACATCACTATAAGAAGCACAACCAGATACAAATTCATCTTCTTTCTGCTCATCTGCTACTCCTCCCTGTATACATATCCGGATCCAATCACTGTCTTAATGCAGTCCGCATGATCTCCCAGAAGCTTTCTGATGCGTTTGATATGTGTATCCACAACTCTTGTATCTCCTTCAAAGTCATATCCCCAGATTCTGGACAGTATGATTTCCCGTTCCAGTACTACATCCCTATTCTCCATCAGATATGCCAGCAGCCGGAAATCTTTACTGGAAAATGAGACTTCTTCCCCCTCTACATATACTTGTTTACGGATCAGATCTATCACGATTCCCTTTCCCGTCAGTCTGTGTTCCTGATCTACTCTTTTACTTCTCCTGATTATTGCCATAGATTTCTGCGATAATACTGACAGTGGAAATGGCTTTACAATATAGTCATCGGCTCCTACTGCATATCCTGCGAGCAGATCTTCTTCCTCTCCCAGAGCCGACAGAAACAGCACAGGAATATTCTGCTGTCTTCTTATCTCCCTGCATGCTTCTATTCCATTTATCCCGGGCATCATCACATCCAGAATAATCAGATCAAATGCCTGTGCAAATGCTGCTGTTAACGCCGCTTCACCATCCGGTGCCAGAACGATCTGAAAGCCTTTTGACACAAGATAATCTCTCATCGTTTCTCGCAATTTTCTTTCGTCATCTGCAATTAGTATTTTGTACATGCTATCCCCTCTTTCTGTTCTTATCATAACATGCTAATATGAATTTCATATGGCATATTGCACAGATTTTTCACTTTTCTATTCCATTTATTGACTTCTCTTTCTGTAACTTATATACTGTAGCTACATTTACAGATAACTATATCCATTCATGATATTTCGTTTTCTGATTAAACCGTTTTATTATAAACGGTTTTCCTAGTCATTCTAGTTGTTTCAACTAATTTTTCATTTTTTATTAATATGTCTGTTTTAACAGCAACATATGTTTAAGGTTGGTGATGTTTATGATTGTATTTTTATTTTATATTGAATAGTAAATAAATATTTGTTACAATTAAGGAGGAATATATTTGACATTTTACAAATTGAATAAGAAGTACAAAGACAGAATTTTCCGGCTCATTTTTCACGACAAAGCTGAATTGTTAAAGCTATATAATGCATTGAACAACAGTCACTACACCAATCCCGACGATCTCATTATTACAACCATTGACGATGTTGTTTATATGGGTATGAAAAATGATTTATCTTTTATTATTAGTAATATGATGAATCTTTATGAACATCCGAGTACATTCAGCCCAAATCTTCCATTACGCGGACTATTCTATCTAGCTTCATTGTATCGGACTTATGTGGATTCATTCAAAAATAAACTTTATACAGAAACAGCCGTTTCTCTTCCTTACCCGCAATACATCGTCTTTTACAATGGAACAATGGATGAACCAGAACGTCAGGAATTGAAATTAAGTTCTCTCTACGAGAAACCAATTCAAAATTGTACGCCTGCTTTAGAATGTACTGCGGTTGTTCTCAACATCAATCTTGGTCATAACCACGAACTCATGGAACAATGTAATACTTTAAAAGAATATGCAACTTTTATTGATACAATCCGCTTACATATTGCAAATGGAGAATCTTTTGAAACAGCAATAGAATCCTCGGTTGATGAATGCATCCATTCGGATATTCTGGCTAATGTGCTTCGGAAAAACCGTGCGGAGGTGATTGATGTGATTTTAGAAGAATATGATGAAGAAGAATTTCGCAAATATCTGCGAGAAGAAGCAACTCAACAAGGACTTGCCGAAGGTCGTGCTGAAGGTCAAAACCTTGAACGTATTCATGGAATCAAAAATCTAATTGAAAGTTTCCAGGAACTGCATATTTCACAAGAAGACACCATTTCTAAGCTTATAGAAAAATACACATTGTCAGAAGGAGACGCAATGTCTTACGTTTCACAATACTGGAAGTAAAAAAACAGAGCAATATCGTATCTCTAAGCGGAAGAGTTCTCATACGATATTGCTCGTTTTATCATAACTTTATAATGCAGATAACCTGCCACTGGCAGCTTCTCTTGCATACTTTGGTATGTAAAATATCCAAATCATACGAATATCTGCATATTGTAATACTATAATTTCTTAATCTCAATCTGCGGCAGTATACGTTCCATATCTTCTTTTACGAAGAATCCGGTTTCTTCTCTCAATGCTGCTGATGCTGAGATTGCACTTGCAAGCTTTAATGTCTCCTGTACACTTAAGCCTCTTTCAAATCCGAGTGCGAATCCTGCGATCATGGAGTCTCCGCATCCTACGGTATTGACCGCATCGATTCTTGGAACGATTGCCTGATATACCCCGTCTTCGCAGATCAGGAGTGATCCGTCTGCTCCAAGTGAGATGACTACGATCTCGATACCGGCTTCATGGATCTTCTTTCCTGCTTCGATCAGTTCTTCCCTGGTATCACAATGGCTTCCGGTCAGCATACGGATTTCATCAATGTTCGGCTTTACCATCGTTGGTTTTGCCTCGATACCCATCTCCAGAAGTTTTCCGCTCGTATCAAGAATGACCTTCTTACCTGCCTCTTTTACAATCGATACCAGTTTCTGATAAGCAGTTCCGTCCAGTCCCTTTGGTACACTTCCGGACATTGCTACTACATCAGCTTTTGGTACTAATGTCTTGAATTTTTCGCAGAATCCTTCAAAGTCTTCTGCGGATACGGTAAATCCAGGCTCTAGGAATTCTGTCTGTACATGGTTCTTTTCGTCCCAGATATTGATGCAGGAACGGCTCTCTGCATCCATGTGATAGAATTCACTCTTGATGCCGAATGGTTTCAGGGAATCTACGATATAATTTCCTGCATGTCCACCTGCGAATCCGGTTGCTACCACTTCTGCTCCTGCGATAGATGCAGGCTTTGATACATTCAGTCCTTTTCCACCAGGTGTATAAGTACACTCTGCTACACGGTTAACTTCTCCTACCTGGAATTCTTTTACTACATATCTTTTATCAATCGCTGCATTCAACGTAACGGTTAATATCATCGCACTTTGCCTCCTATGCTTCGCTGTCGATTAAGATCTTACCTTTTACCAGTCCTCTTGTCTTGTACATCTCAAATGCACTTGCGATTTCGCTAAGCGGAATCTTCTTGAAGATGAAGGAATCGTCAAACTTCAGTTCTCCTGTCTTGAAGTAGTGTGCTACTAATTCCCATTCATGTCCCGGGAATGGTGCACTGTATGACATCCATGATCCTGTCAGGATAAATTCTTTACGGTTTAAGTTCTCCCACTCTTTTACAGAGAAGGTAACTTCTTTTGTAGGAGTTCCAACGCAGCATACCTGTGCTTTGTTGGCAGCTAACTGGAATGCCATCTTAATTGTGATAGAATTTCCTGCTGTCTCATACACATAATCATAGCCTTTGCCACCTGTAAGTGCCATAGCTTTATCCATGAAGTCTTCTTCCAATGTATTGATTCCGGCCGTTGCTCCGAGACGTTTTCCTAATTCCAGACGTTCATCAGAGATATCAAATACAACAACTTCTTTTGCTCCGAAGATCTTAGCCCACTGCATAACGAACATTCCGATGGTTCCGCCTCCAAGGATGGCTACTGTCTTTCCACCTTTGAAGTCTACTCTTTCCAGTCCATGAAGTGCTACTGTTGCCGGCTCAAAGAATGCACCTTGTTCGAAGCTTACGCTGTCTTCGAATTTTACAGCATTCTTTTCAGGAACAACCACATACTCTGCAAAGCTTCCGAATTCTCTGGAACCAATGAAGCTATAATGTTTACACAGAGAGTAGTTACCCTTCTGACAGTCTTCACATTCCATACATGGTACAAGTGGTACACCTGCAACTCTGTCACCTGGTTTTACAGATGTTACGCCTTCTCCTACTTCTTCTACTGTTCCTGAGAACTCATGTCCCAGTACATTAGGGAAGAAATGGCATGCATCCCCATTGACACGTGGAATATCTGATCCACAGATTCCTGTATATTTTACTTTGATCAGTACCTGGCCTTTTTTTGGTACTGGTTTCTCGATTTCTTCATATCTGATATCTTCTCTTGCGTGTACGACTCCTGCTTTCACTTTTACATTCCTCCTGTTTTCTTCATGGTCTCTTTTAAGTTCTCATAGATTTCCAGATAGGTCTCATAATTCTTCTGGTAAATTGCATGTTTTTCCATATCAGGCTCGTGATGGCGAGTCTTTTTCACTGTAATCTTTACAGCTTCTTCAAAATCTTTATACATTCCGATTCCGACTCCGGCAAGCATAACTGCACCAAGTGTAGTCGCTGTATCGGAAGATGGTACGGTGATTGGTTTTCCTGTTACGTCACATTTGATCTGTGTCCAAAGAAGAGAGTTTGCAGATCCACCCATTGCGAGCAGTTCTTCTACTTTTGCTCCTGTCTGTTCTCCAATATCCAGGTTGTGCTTCAATGAATATGCCACACCTTCCATTGCTGCACGGATCAGATGTCCTTTTGTCTTACTAAAGTCCAGTCCGTAATACACACCCTTGGCGTTCGGATCCCAGATTGGTGAACGTTCTCCTGACATATATGGAAGGAAAATCAGTCCGTCACTTCCTGCAGGTACCTTCTCTGCCAGCTCATTGAACTGAACTAACGAAGATTTTCCACATTCTTTTGCGATACTTCTCTCATAATCCCCAAGTTCCTTCTCGATCCAGCGCATAACTCCGCCGCCTCCGACGGTTCCGCCCTGTAAGATCCACTGATTCGGAACTGCATGATAACTCAGGATCAGTCTTGGATCCGCAGCATACTCATCCAGACAGATACTCATTCCACCTGCTTGACCGCCCTGTTCCTGTGTCTCTCCCGGATGGATTACTCCGGAACCAAGTGTTCCGCAAGCCGCATCCAGTGCTCCGGCAACAACCGGTGTTCCTTCTAAAAGTCCGGTCTCTTTTGCAGCTTTTTCACTGACTCCGCCTACGATTTCCGAACATTCGTAAATGTCTGACAGAAAACTTTCCGGTATCCCAAGCTTCTTACACATCTCCATATTCCATGTACCAGTTCTCATATCAAAGCAGTGGAGACCATATCCTTGAGATTTATCCTGTGAACAGATTCCTGTAAAACGGTATACAATGAATGCGTTGGACTGTAAGATCTTGTATGTATTCGCATATACCTCCGGCATATTTTCCTTATACCACAGAATCTTTGCTGTAGAATAGGATGGCTGCATGGAATTTCCTGCCACCTGGAAAATGTTATCTGCACCAATCTCTACATTTAATCTGTCACAGATCGACTGCGCTCTGGTATCCATCCAGATTGGTGTATTCGTTAATACATTTCCATCTTTATCAATTGGAATAGCCGACCAACTCTGTCCATCCACTCCGATTCCTTTGATTTCTTCCGGCTTAACATTGCCCTTTTTCAGGACATCTCCAATCGCGCTGCATACAGCGCTCCACCATTCATCCGGATTCTGTTCTGCCCATCCCGGATGTGGATAATATACCTGATAACCACCATTTCCACTGGCGATTACCTCTCCTTCTCTATTGAATACCGCAACCTTGCAGGCGCTGGTTCCGATATCGACTCCCAATAATAATTCCCGCATAGGAACCTCCTTTTCGCACTTTCCAGACAGGGATTATTCTGCCTTTCCATCACATCCGCATACTCTCATACGGTTCATAACCAGTTCTTTGACTGCTGCCATACCAACTTTTCCGTATGCCTTTGGATCAAATGTCTCTGGTTTTTCTACATATAATTTTTTGCATGCATCTGTAAATGCTACACGAAGCTCTGTTGCGAAGTTTACTTTTGAAATTCCACGGCTTACACAGTCTGCAACATCTTCATCGCTGATTCCGGATGCTCCGTGAAGTACAAGTGGAATAGATACTACTTTTGCAATTTCAGAAAGACGTTCTTTATCAAGTACCGGAGTTCCTACATAGAATCCATGTGCAGTTCCGATTGCGATTGCCAGTGAATCAACGCCTGTTCTTTCTACGAATTCAACGGCTTCATTTACATCTGTATTTGTATCAGCTTCTGCTACCAGGTCATCTTCTTTTCCACCGACTTTTCCAAGTTCGGCTTCTACCGGAATACCTTTTGCATGTGCCATTTCTACGACTTTTTTGGAAACGGCAATGTTATTTTCAAAATCTTCTTTTGATCCGTCGATCATAACAGATGTATATCCGTTTCCGATACATTCTTCTGCAAGTTCATAACTGCTGCCGTGATCCAAGTGCATGCATACCGGTACGCTTGCTTTCTCAGCTTCTGCTTTTACAATCGCTGCATATGTAGCACTTGTTCCGTATTTTACAGTAGAAGGGGTGGTCTGGATCATAACAGGCGCTTTCAATTCTTCTGCTGCTGCAATAATTGCTTTGACCATCTCCATATTCTCTGCGTTGAATGCTCCTACTGCATATCCACCTTTCCTTGCTTTTGTTAACATTTCTTTTGAAGTAACTAATGCCATTTTCTTTATCCTCCTGATATTCTTTTAAATTATTTACAGTGTTCATATTAATATAGAAGAAACTTCTCTATTTTTCCGAGTATATACATTTAATTCCCTTTTCTTCACAAGATTTCAATACTGCCTTCTGTGGTTTTCTGTCTGTGATGATCACATCTATACCTTCTGTGTCCATCACTTTGGCAAATGCAGATTTTTCAAATTTGGTAGAATCGATCGCCATAATCTTCACATCTCCACGTTCAATCATCGCCCGTTTGGTTCTTGCAAACTCATCTCCGGTATCATAAAATCCTTCCTCCGGGTCAAATGCTTTGCAGGATGCGATGGATTTTTCCACTTTATATTCTTTCACTCCTGCGATTGTTGCTGCTCCGATGGCTGCGAGAAATCCTTCTTTTAAACTTCCTCCAAGAGAAATCACATTCCAGTCCGTCATATCTGATACCTCTATCAGAACTTCTATAGAATTGGTAACGACTGTAAGATTTCTCTTACTCTTCAGTGCTTTTGCAATGTATACGGCAGTGGTACTTGCATCCAGTAAAATGTGTTCTCCGTCTTCTACCATACCGGCTATCAACTCTGCAATTTTCTGTTTTCCTGTTGCATTGCTTTTCTTTCTGACGTTGAACGGCATCTCCACATTGTTATTCTCATTGAGCACAGCCCCGCCATAACTCTTTGTACATAAACCTTCTTTTTCCAAACGTTCCAGATCTCTTCGAATCGTCTCTTCAGATACTTTATATAACTGGCTGAGTTCTCCGACAACAACTTTCTTATCTTCCTGTAGTTTTTCCAATATACCGTTTCGCCTTTCTATTGCTATCATGACTATCTCTCTCAC
This sequence comes from Dorea sp. BIOML-A1, assembly GCF_009875615.1. Classification (NCBI taxonomy): domain Bacteria; kingdom Bacillati; phylum Bacillota; class Clostridia; order Lachnospirales; family Lachnospiraceae; genus Dorea; species Dorea sp. BIOML-A1. The sequence continues at coordinate 20,109 of NZ_WWSA01000015.1, read as the reverse complement.
TCCTCCTTTTACCTGAATTCGTGTTCTGTTCTATTGTGTTTTTGTGTTTGTTAAATCTTTGTTTTTCTTTGTTTTATCTTGTTTCTTGTTGTTTTTAAGTTGATAATACTAAAAAAGCCACACAATGTCAATAGCATTGTGTGGCTTTTTCTGGTTTTTATATTCTTTTTTCTTTACACCAATAACTTTCGCATATAAACTGATGTTTTCTGCTGATATGATCTACGCTTCAGCATCCGGATTGATCTGAATCACTGCTTTTACAATATCTGCTTTATTATTCACACTGTAATCCATAGCTTTCTGTGCTTCATCTAATGGGAAGATGTCTGTAACGATTCCCTTAAGATTCACTTTTCCGGAAGCAACCGCATCGATTGCAAGTGGATAAATATGACGATAACGGAATACTGTCTTGAATGTCAGTTCTTTATCCAGTGCAAGACTTACAGGAAGTGTAAGTTCTCCTGTTTTGCTGTATCCAACCAGAACAATTGTAGATCCCTTCTTCGCAATATGTATAGCCTGTGACGTTGTAATCTGTGTACCTGCTGTCTCGATTACAATATCTGTTCCAAGACCGCCTGTCAGTTCTCTCACTTTTGCGATCACATCTTCTTTTGCTCCGTTAATGACACCAGTTGCTCCAAGTTCCATTGCTTTTTCCAGACGCTTATCCATGATATCAACAACGTATACTTCTGATACACCTCTTGCTTTTAATGCCATCAGTGATACAAGTCCGATACATCCGGCTCCCATAACAACTGCTTTCTGTCCAAGATGTGCATCGCCCTGGATTGCTGCATGGAATCCAACAGCCAGAGGTTCGATCAAAGCTCCTTCCAATGTGCTTACATTATCTGGCAGTTTGAAGCAAAGTCCTGCCTCATGTGCTACATACTCCTGAAATACTCCATCAACCGGTGGTGTTGCAAAGAATACAACATCCGGACACAGATTATATTTTCCTTCCTTACAGAATTCACAGTGTCCGCAGGTTTTTCCCGGTTCCAGTGCAACTCTGTCGCCAACTTTCAGATGTGTTACATCTTCTCCTACTTCTACCACAACGCCCCCAGGTTCATGTCCCAGTACAAATGGAGGCTCAACCACATAATCTCCGATTGCCCCTGTCTCATAATAATGAAGATCGGAACCGCAGATTCCTACATAATCCAGTTTTACTAATACTTCGCCTGCCTTTGGTGTTGGGATATCACGTTCTTCAAAGCCCATTTTCCCAATTCCGTTCATCACTGCAACTTTCATTTTTCCATCCATGAAACCGTTCCTCCTAGACTTTATTAAATCTTTTAATAATGTACTTATATTATCATCCACAAGGCTAAAATTGTCAAGATAATTTTGCCGTTTTATTTCTTAGATCGAGGTCTCATATTTCTCCAAAATCATCTATCAAATCCTTTTCTTTTTCATGAACTATATTTGTGAACTCTTTATTTTATGATTTTCCCTCTGATGAGATAGCTCTCTGCTTTCCAACCGCTTCCGAGTTCTGACTGTTCTTCTAATCTCTGATATATCTTTCTTGCCGACTCTCTAAGATTTTGCACACATACCTTTACCGGATAGCGATCCGATCCATCGAAATCATCGATCGTACCGATGATATATTTTTTCTCCTGACTCATCATCTCCCATAAGGATTCCGATATTCGCTGTGCAATCTCACCTGCCCCACAGACGATCATCCCCTGTGGCATCTTCTGAATCTCTTCTTTTACTCGTTTTACCGATTCTTCTTCGATTTTCCTGTCTCTTCTCCATGGTATTCTTACCACACCGCCATCCGGACAATTCTCCGTAAATGCAGCTTCCCTTTTTCTTACATTACTGATGCTCCGGTTATCCCATCCCACATACAGATAATTTTCTCCCGGAAATTCTACGCTTTTCAACAGGCTCTTCACGGCATCTACATTGTCCAGAAACACAGCATCTGCATACGGCAGTGCATCATCTGCATCAAAAAAGACCATATTCATTCCAATACTCCGCAAACGCAAAAGTTTCTCTCTGTCTACTGTCTGGTCATCCTGCCATACTACCACGTTTCTGATATTTCTCGTATACAAACGGTACAGACAATCTTCCAACGTTGCTCTTTCCGGTACCTCTACATATAGTAATAATGTATTTTTTTCCCATGCCTGCTTTTGAAATTCTGCAATAAAATTTGCAAAAAAAGGATTCCTCGATGGTGCCGTAAGCGCCACAACATCCAAAGGATTTGCATTTCCATAATTTTTCAATGTCACCCGTGTTCCATTTCCCACTTCGCGGACAATCAGATTTTCCTTTTCCATAAGCTCCAGTGTTTTTCTCACCGTAATACGGCTCACTTCATAGTCTGTAGATAACTGTCTCTCCGATGGAATCTTTTTTCCATCCTTATATATGCCTTCATATATTTTTTCACATAATGCATTCTTCAGATCCAGATATCTGAGTTCATTCATTTCATTTCCCATATTCCTGTCTCCATTTCCGTCTCTTCTTAATGGTATTATACCAAGATACCATCATATTCTCAAGAAAGGTTCTACATAAAAATTACCCGTCTCACTGATTTTTGTGAAACGGGTAATTTTTATATTACACTTTCTTAAAGAATACCTTACGCTTTCCGATCATTGGTAAGCTTTAATTTATCTAAGATATAGAATATCAGGCTAAGTGCCATGGCAACAACACATGCCAGAACCATTCCTGTTAATGACACGGTTCCGATATTCACAGATATTCCGGACAGACCGGTTACAAATACAATGGATGTTAGCATCAGGTTTCTGGATCTTCCATAATCTACTCTGGAGTCTACCAGAATACGAAGACCCGATGCTCCGATCATACCATATAAAAGGAACGAGATTCCTCCGATAACCGGTCCCGGAATTGTCTGGATCATCATCGACAATTTCCCAACAAATGAACAGATAATAGACAGGACTGCAGCCCCGCCGATTACACGAACGCTGTATACTTTTGTCACTGCCATAACTCCGATATTTTCTCCATACGTAGTTGTCGGTACTGATCCGATCAGTCCGGATACCATTGTCGAGAAATTATCCCCGAACAGGGATCTGTGAAGTCCCGGGTCTGTTAACAAATCTCTTCCGATAATTTTGCTTGTTACAACCTGATGTCCGATATGCTCGGATGTGATAACCAACAGTACCGGAAGGATCATAAGGATTGCACCCATATCGAACTTTGGCGCCTGAAAATTCGGGATTGCAAACCATGAAGCTTCTACTACCTGTGTAAAATCCAGGATTCCGCATGCCAACGCTGTCAGATATCCTGCGACTACTGCAATCAGGATCGGGATAACTGATAAAAATCCTCTGAATAAAATATTTCCAAATACCGCAACCCCCAGCGTCACTGCAAATACAAGTACATTCTTTGGATCGATCTTATCCTCCAATAAGCCTGCGTTACTTGCGGCAGAACTTGATAATTCCAGTCCGATCAGCGCAACAACCGGCCCCATAGCTGCCGGTGGAAGCACAATATCGATCCACTTCGTTCCACATTTGTAAATAATAAAGGACAGGATACATCCGCAGAATCCAACTGCTACAAATCCTCCCAGTGCATACGGATACCCCATCTTACTGATCACAACACCAGCCGGTGCAAGGAATGCAAAGCTGGATCCTAGATACGCCGGTGACTTCGCTTTTGTCACCACGATAAAGATCAGCGTTCCCACACCGTTCATAAAAAGTACGATCGCTGGATTGATTCCGAATATGAACGGAACCAGCACCGATGCCCCAAACATCGCAAACATATGCTGGATACTAAGTGGCAGCAATAGTTTCAATGGTACTTTTTCTTCTACCTGGATAATCTTATGACTTTCCATAGTTCATTTTCCTCCTCTTTTTCCTTTGTCTTAAAAAAGAGGTATGAGAATTACACATCTCATACCTCTTTATCTAAGATTTCACTCTTCAAGTTATTTTAACATATCCATTCTGTCCAAAAAAGTAAAATCCTTATTTTCCCTTATATTTTTATAATAGTTTTCCAAGTTTTCGTCGTGAATGCTGTATTGAAGTAAGATAGCATTCACTGTCTAACTTTACATTATGATTATCAAATCCAACAATAAATAAATCCTGCGGAATCCGCGCCCCTCTTTGCCTCAGATCATGATACATCTCTTATTGTTTTTTTATTTTTACAAATAGTTGTACAAAAAACAAAGCCCGTGGCATCAAAGCCAGGCTTTGTTTTTAGAAGTAATCTCCTATCCAATATCCATAATTTCTATCTAGTTATTTTCCTGAAATGCTTTTAATTTTTCCGGTGTCGGAAGTCCTTCGTTATCTCCGATATTCATTACCTGAATTGCTCCAATCGCATTTCCTCTTTTTACACTGTCCTTCAGATTCAATCGTTCCAGAATTCCACTTAAAACTCCGACTGCAAATCCATCACCGGCTCCAACGGTATCTACAACTTTCTCTACCTTATAGCCTGCTACATCGTAATTCTCGTTTGCAGTCTGCACATAGGCACCTTTCGATCCATCTTTGATAATCACTGTTTTCACACCCAGCTTCTGATAAAAATCTGCTGCTTCTTTCTTGTCTTCTGTTCCTGCTAATATCTTGCACTCACCAATTCCCGGAAGTACTACATCTGCCTTCGCCGCCAACTGGTTGAGCACAGTACACATCGTCTCTTCATCTTCCCACAACACCGGTCTGAGATTTGGATCAAATGTAATAAATATTCCAGCCTCCTTTGCTCTGTCCATTAAGCGAAAAGTTGCTTTTCTTGCACTTTGCGAAAGTGCCGGTGGAATTCCAGTCACATGAACCAGTTCTACATCAGTCAGATCAATCGCATCAACCTCACTCACCGTAATATGCGATGCCGCTGACCCTTTCCTGTAATATGGCGCATATGGATCACTTCCGTCTGTCACACGGTTCTTTAACTGGATTCCGGTTCTGTACACATCATCATATGTAACCAGAGAAGTCCCTATCTCATTCTTTTTTAATGCATTTGCAATATAATGTCCAAATGGATCGTCACCAAGTCTGGTGAGATATTCTACCGGATGTCCAAGTCTCGATAATCCAATCGATACATTCACTTCTGCCCCTGACATTGCTCTTGTAAAATGTTCCACTTCTTCTAATGGTCCTGTCGTATCTGCGATCAAAAGTGCCATTGGTTCACCAAATAATATTGTCTTTCCCATTTCGTCTTTCCTTTCCTGCAATATGCCTCTATGCTTCCTTCGGCTTTCTTACCAGATGGATTGCAAATCCGCCCACTTCTTCTGCCATATAAACTGCCTGTATCTTTCCGTCCGGCCGGTAAACGGTGCTATCTTCATTAAACTTGACACCTTTTCTTTCCAGATATGCTTTCGCCAGTTCTACAGAATATGTTGCAATTGCAATATGTCCTTTTGTTCCAAGATATGGTTTTTTCATTGTCTCTACATATCCTGCTGAAAAGATAGAACTCGGATTTTCATTTGGCGCAAATCCAAACATTGTATCAAATGCTCCTGCTACTAGATGAGCCTCCGATTCATTCTCACAGTTAATTCCTACATGTGCAAGTCTGAATCCGAGCATGCTTCTAACCGCTTCTTCTGTCAATTCTCTAATCTTATCAAAATTTCCCGCCTCTATCTCTGCCGCAGGAACCATCCAGGTTCCTCCACATGCCAGAATTTTATCTTCCGCAAGATAATCGCTGACATTGGATGGATTGATTCCACCAGTCGGCATAAAACGGATCTGACTATAAGGTGCTGCCATGGCTTTGATTGCTTTCAATCCGCCTGCTGCCTCTGCCGGGAAGAATTTCACCACATTCAATCCATATTTGATTGCCTGCTCAATATCACTTGGGCTGGAGCATCCTGGAAGAATCGGAATCCCTTTCTTCACACAATACTCAACTGTGTCCGGATTCAGTCCAGGGCTTACGATGAATTTCGCCCCTGCTTCTACAGCTGCATCTACCTGATCTGTATTCAATACAGTTCCGGCTCCTACCAGCATCTCCGGATAAGCTTTCGTCATTTCCGCAATAGATTCTTTTGCTGCGTCTGTACGGAATGTAACTTCTGCACATGGAAGTCCTCCTTCACACAATGCTTTTGCAAGCGGGACCGCATCCTTTGCATCATTCAGTTTGATAACCGGAAGAATCCCCATACATTCAATCTGTTTCAATAATTCTTCTACCATGTCTTCTACCTCCTATGCCAGTTTATTGATCGGGTAGTGAATTGCTTCACCATTGGAAAATCTTACAGATTCTTCTGCAACCTTTCTCTTCAGTTCACTTGCTGCTTCTTCCGAATACCAAGCCATATGAGGTGTTACAACCAGATTTTCATGCTTAAACAATGGTGAATCTTTACTTACCGGCTCTCCAAGCATACAGTCAAGTCCTGCTCCTGCAATTTCTCCATTGCTCAACGCCTCATCCAAATCTGCTTCATTAATGATTCCTCCACGTGCCACATTGATTAGCACTGCTGAATTCTTCATCTTCTTAAATGTCTCTGCATTGAATAAATCTTTATTTCCATCTGCCGGACAATGTAAGGAAATAATATCTGATTTTGTAATAATATCCTCTACAGAAACTGCTGTCACATATTCATCCGTCTCTGGTGTCGCTTTAAAATATGGATCTGTTCCGATTACTTTAAAACCAAGTGCATGCATTTTCTTTGCAAAATTACGCCCAATTCTTCCAAGTCCTACAACTCCAACTGTCAGTTCGCTGAATCTGTGGATTGGAATTGCTTTTGTATAATCCCATTTTTCATTCTTTGTAAACTGATTCATTTTTACAACTTCTCTTACCATTACCATGGCCAGTGCAATTGCGTGATCTGCCACTTCGTTCATTCCATAGTCCGGTACATTTCCTACCTGAATACCATGCTTCGTAGCCTCCGGTACATCAATCGTATCTACTCCAACACCATAACGGACAACATATTTTAATTTCGGACAGTTATCCATTACTTTCTTTGTAATCTTTGCATACTGTACAATAAATATCTCCGCGTCCTGGCACTGCTCAATCACCTCATCCTCTGTGATTGCCTGTTTCAGTTCTACTTCCATTCCTGCATCTGCAAATACTTTCTTTTCAATATCAATACTGTCATGATCACAGTCTGTAATAATTACTTTCATGTCTGTTCCTCCGATTATGTCATATTTTTCTATTATCTTTCATTCAATGTCTTTACTTTCTCTATATGTTCTGTCTCTACCTCACGAGATATCCTCCATCCACCGGAATGACTGCTCCGTTTAGATAGTCAGATGCATCCGATGCCAGGAATACACAAGGACCTTTCATATCTTCCGCTGTTCCCCAACGCTTTGCAGGAATGCGGTTTGTGATGGCTTCTTTTCTCGGATTGTTTGGATCCAGAAGTGCTGTATTCATTTCAGTCGCCATATATCCCGGTGCAATGGAATTTACATTAATTCCTTTTTCTGCCCATTCATTGCAGAATGCTTTGGTAATCTGAGCCACACCGCCTTTGGATGCCGCATATGCAGGTACCGTATATCCGCCAAAGAATGACAGCATCGATGCTACTGTAATAATCTTTCCTTTGCTCTCCTGTGCCATGAACTGTTTTGCCGCCAGCTGACACAATTCAAATACTGCAGTCAGATTCACATCCAGCACTCTTTTCCAGTCCTCCATCGGAAATTCTTCCGATGGATGTCTGCTCTGTACACCATGTGCGGTTACCAGAATATCCAGATGTCCGCCAAGTGCTGCCAGCGATTCCTGAAAAGCTTCTTTTAATGCTATTTCATCTCCCAGATCTGCCTGTACTCCCGTGCACTTGAATCCCTTTTGGTTGAATTCATCTGCACGGTCTTTAATTGTTTCTCTGATTCCTATAATTACAACTTCGCATCCAGCTTCCAGCAGTCCTTCTGCCATTCCGTGGCCAAGTCCTCTGGAACCGCCGGTTACAATTGCTTTTTTTCCTGTCAGATCAAATATACTCATAGCTGCCGTCCCTCCTCGTTACTTCATGAATATATTCGGAAGTGTCATACTGATTGCCGGGATAAATGTAATCAGTAATAAATCCACAACCATTACCAAAATAAATTTTATAATTCCGGAGCATACAGTTTCCAGATCACTCCGTCCAACCCTCGACGCAACAAACAGGTTGATTCCAAGAGGTGGTGTAATGAATCCGATTGCCAGATTGACAACCATTACGATACCAAAGTGGATTGGATCTACTCCAAACTGCATTGCGATCGGTAACAGGATCGGCGCCAAAACCATCATTGCAGGCGTCGTATCCATGAAGCATCCAACAATCAACAGTAATACGTTGATCAGCAATAAGATCAGGATTTTATTATCTGTAAAGTTGATAATTCCATTTGTGATTGCTCCCGGGATTTTTTCAATGGTAAGTATCTTTGTAAATGCAGTAGCACATCCAATGATTACCATGGTTGTTCCTGTTGTATTACATGCATTTCCAATTGTTGCAAACATTTCTTTGATATTAAACTCTCTGTAAATAAAGGCTCCGCAGATAAATGCATATACTGCTGCAACAGCTGCTGCCTCTGTCGGTGTGAAAATTCCTGCATAAATTCCACCAAGAATGATAATTGGATTTAATAATGCCCATTTTGCATCCCAGATTGCTGCAAGTTTTTCTTTTGCCGTATATTTTCTTTCATCACCTTTCCATCCCTGTTTCTTACAATACAGATAAGAAACAACAATCAGAGAAAAACCGATTAAAATACCCGGAAGGAAACCTGCCATAAACAAAGAACTGATGGAAGTACTTGTAGATACTCCATAAATTACCATCGGGATACTTGGCGGAATGATAACTCCGATACTACCTGCCGTAGCAATCAATGCCAGAGTAAAGCTCTTACTGTAGCCCTTATCCAGCATGGTCGGAATTACCATGGAACCAATTGCTGCAACGGTTGCCGGACCAGATCCGGAAACTGCTGCGAAGAACATACATAACACAATAGTTACTGTCGCAAGTCCACCTGTGAATCTTCCCAAAAATACGTTACATACATTCAACAGACGCTTGGATACACCACCTGCACCCATCAGTTCTCCTGCGAGAATAAATAACGGAATTGCCATCAGCGGAAAGGAATCAGCACTTGTAACCAACTGCTGTACAATGTATAAGGAACTGATACGTCCGTCTGCCAAAATTGCACAAAGAGAAGATACTCCAATTGCAATTCCAACCGGCATATTTAAAACTAAAGTAACAACTAATGCGATAAATAAAACTGCTGCAACCACTATTTTTCACCCCCGTTTTTTTCCGGCAGTTTTCCTGCCAAATACCAGATTGTCTGAATCTGTCTGATTACAACCAAACCAAATCCGACAACCGGTGCTGCGTTGATATACTGCAATGGAACTCCCAAGGCTGGTGACACTTTTCCGAACAGCCATTGTTTATATGTAAGTTCTACACCTGTCACAACGATGTATGCTGCAAATGCAAGTACCAGAAGTTCGCCAACAATTGTAATATACGGTCTTATTTTTTCCGGGAACAACTTTAATGCCGCATCAATTTTTATATGTTTCATCAGTTTACATCCATAAGCCACACCTATGTAGATCAGCCAAACGAAACAATATCTTGCAAGTTCTTCCGACCATGAAAGCGAATTATGCATTACATATCTCATAATAACCTGAATGAATATGATGATTGTCATAACCGACATCAGGATGATACAGATTGTTTCTTCCAGATAATCATTCAAGAATTTTAATATTTTTTTCATTATTTTCCCTCCTCACGATACTGGGTCAATTCTTTCTGAATTTTATCGAAATATTCCGGATGTTCCATGGAACTCTTTGCCAGACTGAATACATCTGCATCTTCAATGAGCTTCTGGAATTCTTTTTTCTGATCGTCCGTCAATGTATTCACTTCGCATCCATATTTTTCCATTTCCTTGATTCCTTCTTCTTCATCTTTTGCAGATACTTCCAGCTGATATGCTGATGCTTCTTTCATTGCTTTATCAATAATTTCCTGCTGTTCATCTGTCAAAGAATCATATTTGTCCGGATTCATAACTACTACATAAGGTGTATATACATGCTGTGTCAGTGAAATGTATTTCTGAACCTCATAAAAGCGGTTACTATAGATAATTCCGATTGGGTTTTCTTCTCCATCTACAGTTCCCTGTTGCATAGCTGTAAATAACTCTGAAAATGCCATTGGTGTTGGGTTTGCTCCGATGGATTTCCATGCTTTCAAATGAATTGGATTTTCCATTGTACGGATTTTCTGTCCTTTACAGTCTGCCGGTGTCTCAATCGCATGATCATTATTCGTGTAATTACGGAATCCGTTTTCCCACATTGCCATATGCTTCAATCCAACTTTGCTTACACCCTTTAACATTTCCTGTGCCGCTTTTCCATCAAATCCCACATCATATACTTCCTGTGAATTCAAGAACAAATATGGTGTATCGTAAATGTAATAATCTTTGTATAATGTTGATAAACTACTGCTGGAAGATACTGCAATATCAATATCTCCATTCTGTACACCTTCAGCTGCTGTCTTGTCATCACCAAGCTGATTGTCCTGGAACAGATCTACTTTGATATCTCCGTCTGAATATTCTTCTACAAGTTCTTTAAATTTTTCTCCTGCTTTTTTTGCTGAATTTGATGTTACATTTGCAAAAATAAGATTCACCTTATCCTGCGTTTTATATTTACTGCCTGCCTTTGTCATTCCAACTCCGGCAACCAGTGCAAGTACGATTAATACCGCTGTTACTGACTTTGTCTTACTGGACATCTGCCATTCCCTCCTTATACATTTTCACAGTCAACTACAATCTTGATCGTTCCACATTCTGGATCTGCTATCATATCGAATACTTTGTCACTTTCTTTCAGTGGAACAACATGTGTTACAATTTTTTCAAGTTCTGTTTCTAATTCTTTTGTAAGTTCTGCAGCTCTTCCAAATTCTTCTTTCGTATATACTCTTGTTCCAACCACTGTCTGCTCTTTGAAGTTCACATCTCTTAAGTTCACTTCGTGTGGTTTTTTATGTACTGATACGATACAGATTTTTCCGCGGACTCTTGTAATATCTGTCATCTGCATTGCCGGCACTGCCGCGCCGCTACATTCAAAGAATGTATCGCATCCCTCACCGTTTGTTGCATCCTTTACAACTTTTTCCAGATTTTCTTTTGCCGGATTCACTGGTATAAATCCAAGTTCTTCTGCAATTTCAAGCCTTTTTTCAACAACATCGGAAATAAATATCTTTGATGCCCCTGCATGTTTTAACATGATTCCACATAACATTCCAATTGGTCCGGCTCCAACTACCACTGCTGTGTCCAGTGCCTCAAATCCTGACATGTGAATTGCGTGGACAAGTACTGCAAGAGGCTCAATCACTGCTGCCGCTTTATCACTGACCCCATCCGGAACCTTAAACAGCACATCCTCATCTGTGTATACGGTCTGACACATCCCACCGTCTGTATCAATCCCGATCAGTCCCAGTGTATTACATACATGTTCATTTCCACTTCTGCATGCAAGACAGTGTCCACAGGAAAGTAACGGATAAGGGACAACTCTGTCACCTTTTTTGAATTTCTTTCCTTCTTCTGCAACAATCCCCAAAAATTCATGTCCCAGAATCAATGGTGCTTTTGCTCTTGGATGTGTTCCAAGATAAATACCAATATCTGATCCACAGACTCCGCAATATCTGATATTTAATTTCACTTTCCCGTCCTGCTTTTCAGGTTCTTTTACCTCTTGAACTTCTACCCGCTTAGGTCCAGCATATACTAATGCTTTCATTTGCTCTCCTCCATTTTCCTTGTAATTGTCTGATTAATCTTTATGGTTTTATTATATATGCGTCTTACAACTTTGGCAATATTGTATATTTTTTTCTCCGTTTGCACCATTTATTTTGTGCACACTTGTTAATTATATACAATTTAACGCCTTAAATACATCTGATGTCTTAATTTTTGTCAAAAAAAAATCAAGAACCAATTGCCAAAAAACCTTGATTTTAAGGCATTTCCTCTTGATTTTTATTTAAAAAACTTGTCTGACATCCTTATTTTTCGCTACTTTTTTACATATTTTTCTACTCAAAACGTCGCTTTCGTTCGATTTCTTTTATGATATAAATCCTGTTTTCGCTGATATGTGCTATCATCGCACTTCTTGCTCCGTTCGCATCTCCTCTTGTTATAGCTTCGACAATCTGTTCATGAAAACTCACCGTTGTCTCTGTCAGGCGTTTACTCGTCATCTCGACTGTCAGTCCTACTGACTGCTGAATAATCGGCACAAGCTTCGCTATGATCCGGTTCTTTGTCGCCTCTGCAATCAGCTGATGAAATCGTGCATCCTCTTCATGATGATTCAATCCCTGTCTGATCATTCCGATCACTTTCCGGTTCTGTCTGGATATCTCCGCAATCTCGTTCTTATCTGCATGAATTGCTGCCAGTGCTGCACTTTCGGGCTCCAGTATCATACGCACATCCAGAAGTTCTAATGCCATCTCTTCATCCTTTCCCATCAGGGAAATTCCAAGCGGATCTACCGCTACACCTTCATTTTGCGAAATAAAGGTTCCCGCTCCTCTTTTTATCGTCAGTATATTTCTTGTTTCAAGGCTTTTTACCGCTTCTCTGACCGTACTTCTTCCGACATTTAGTTTTTTTGCCAGTTCATATTCATTCTCCAGACGGTCTCCAGGCTTCATATGATTGGTTCGGATCATCTCAATGATATCTTCTGCCGCTGCTTGCGCCAGAGGCATCCCATTTTTTTGTTTCATCACAACACCTCCCGGTCATGCCATTTATGCTTCTGTTTCCAATGGTGAATATACCCACTCCCTTGTGTTATCCTGAATCAGTTTCTCGATATGTTGCCTTGCTTTTTTCAGTTCTTCCATTGCTTTTTTTTCAAATTCTTCTGAATAGTAAAACACCGGAACAGCCACACTCATCCCTGCAATTACATTTTCTTTGTATTTTACAGGAACTGCAATACACTGCACATCTTTATTCGATTCCTCTTTTTCAAATGAATAGCCTGATTTTTGCGTCTCTTCCATCTGTGAGAAAAGTGTGTCAAAATCATCAATCGTATATTCTGTCAATTTATATAGCCCTTCCGGATATAATGTTTTAATGTCTTTTTCTGTCTTTCCGCTAAGCAGGGCTTTTCCAATACCTGTTGCATATGCCGGATATTTGTATCCTCTTTTTGCCTGGATCGTGATGGGCGTCGGTACTCTTTCTTCCAAAAGATATAAAACCTCACCACCGGATAATACCGAAAAATATGCAGTCTGATTAACCGCAGATGACAAATTCTTCAAAACATAATCTATTTCCTGTAACAGATCGGAATTCTTCGTGTAAGAAGAACCAGCAAAATATGCTGCCTGTCCAATTGTATAATTCCCATTATCATTCATTCTGATAAAATTCATTGCCTGCATGGTCTTTAAGATTGGATGAAGACTTCCCTTTGGAATCTCCAGTCTCTGTGCCAGACCGGTCAGTGACATTCCTTCCGAAGTTGCAGATAAAAGCTCAAATATTTTCAAAACCCGATAGGTCGATCGGTGCATTTTCTCTTCTTGCATAATAGCTTCCTCTCTTTCATTTACACTCATTTTACCATATCCAAAATGAATGCTCTATACAATATTACCAAATTCAGGCAAGTTTTTTTGTTATCAATTGAGAATTGTCACCATTCCTTTCCAGTGTTATAGTTCCTATATAGGAACTAATTATTATTTGCAAACATTCGAGGTGCTATAAATGAATTATGTATCTATCTTAAATCAACTGTTGGAGAATAAGATCATCGCCATCTTACGCTTAGATTCTCCGCAAAAAGCGCAAAAAGGAATTGAAGCATTAAAAAAAGGCGGTATCCAGGCAATTGAAGTGACCCTGAATACTCCCGGAGCACTTCAGGTTATTTCTCACTATCAAAATGTATCTGATCTGCTGATCGGAGCCGGTACTGTACTTGATGAAGCATCCTGTCTAAATGCAATTCAGCATGGCGCACAGTATATTGTTACTCCTACACTCAATGAAGGTGTTATAAAATGTGCTAACCGATACCAGAAACCGGTCATCTGCGGCTGTATGACTCCGACAGAAATCATTACTGCTTTAGAACTTGGGGTAAATATGATCAAACTATTCCCGGCTTCTATCCTTGGCCTGGATTCTATTAAAGCCATAAAAGCTCCGATTCCACAGGCGCTTATAGGACCAACCGGAGGAGTGAATCTTGAAAATATAACTGTATGGCAAAAATCCGGTGCAGATTTTTACGGCATTGCCGGAGAATTTTCCAAATTAGCTAATGAAGAAAAATACAGTGAATTAACGGAAATCGCACATAGATACTCTGCTGCCATTTCACATTAAACATTATAACAGCAGTATACTCATTATCACGGAGGATAAATCATGAATTATATAATAACCGTAGACGGTGGAACAAGTAATACCAGAACTTATCTTTGGACTGCCAATGGACAAATCCTTACACAACGCTCACAAGCAATCGGTGCCAAAACATCTGCGATAAATGGCAGCAGCCAAGCATGGAAAAAAGCAATTCACAATATGATTGAAAGCATGCTTACTGAATGTGCAGTTTCCGATAATGCTATCCAAGGAGTCTATATGTCCGGAATGCTAACCAGCGACCTTGGCATCCTTGAAGTGCCACATCTTACTGCTCCTGTTTGCATGAAAAATTATCAGGAGCATCTGATCCGTGTACATCTGCCGGAAGTATTCTCAAAAGAGATCGTTCTGATTCCCGGCATAAAAAATACACTTTCCAATTCTGAATCTCTTGATTCTCTGCGCAGATTTGACATTATGCGAGGCGAAGAAACAGAAACTTATGCCTTGATCGAACGGTATGGTGCCGGTCAGAATACTATCTATATTCTGCCTGGCTCACATAATAAGTACGTTTTTGTAGACGAAAGCTCTACAATACTAGCTACAAGCACCACACTCTCCGGAGAATTATTAAATTCGATTGTCAATGATACCATTGTATCCAGTTCTGTCGATCATGGATTTCCGACAATGGAACACTACAATCTGGAGATGATACAGTATGGCTGTGAAATGCATCGCAAAGAAGGGATTGGACGTGCACTCTTCCTCACACGACTTTTTGATCGGTTTGGTAAACAGTCAAAATATAATCTGCAGAACTATGTTCTCGGAGTTGTATTGGAAAGTGATCTCTCTGCCCTTCACAATGCAGCTTTTTTTGAAGATACCATGAATGTACGTATTGTCATCCATGGAAACGGTGCTTTCAGTCATGCACTTTATGATCTGTTAAAAGATGATCCTGCGTTCCATAATATCGTGCTGGATAACTCTGAAGAAATACCGATTGCCGCACAGGGTGCATATCACCTTGCCATGAAAGACCTGCAAATGCGTTAAATTCTAATCCTTTCCTATTATTTTTATAGAATTTAGTAATTGCAGTATTATTTTTTCATGCATATTCGCAGAAAGGGGAGCTATTGCAATGTGAACTTCCAGAAATTTTAAACCTAAAAGTCTCCGGTTTTCAACACGAAGCACTGAAATCGGAGACTTTCTGTAGATTATAATTCCTGCTCTTCAAATGAATCTGACTGAATGTATCTAAGAATCTCCTCATAGGAGCGACTGCTCTTCATGACTGCATTCATCAGCCCTTCTGTCTGCAGTGCTTTCTTTTTCTCCAACAGACTCTTTAGTTTATCGGTTGCTTCATCATACTTTTTTCAGTTCTTTTATGGTGGCTGGCACTGTCATATAATTCGGTTTTTTATTCAATCTACCCACACAGATTCAGTTCTCTTTCTGTGACCTGTGTGTTTTCTTCCGGCAATAGGAAGATTTTGTTTTCCTTCTCATAATGCAGATAGAAGTATTTTTTATACATAGGACCGAAGGTGAATTCCTCATCTCGATGATTCATCATATATGTTTTCATGTTCTTTAGCTTGTCTTCAAATCGTATCCTTTCAGAGGCTTCCTTCGATATGCTGTGATATATATGAAAATATCGCTCTTTTCAATCTGCTTCATACAGTCTTCCTTTTACAGTTTTTCCATAAACGCCAAATCCATCCATGTCACAATTTCGCTTGTTTTCAAAACTACCTTTATTACTCAGAATCAGTTCTGATACCAAATCTGCCATTCCCTTTACCATAATAATAAAGCTATATCCACATTTATCCATATGCTCAATGTTCTGTTTCGAAAAATATCCGCGATCCAAAATAAAACCAACTTTCTTATATCCATATCCCTGTGCCTTATTCAACATCAATTTGAGCTGCGATATATCTACAATACTACCCGGATATTTTTCACAGAACAGAGGTTCCCGGTTATTCACATCGTATCCCATGGCATAGTTAAATACTGGAAATCCTATATCAACCTTGGACTTTCCGTATTCTACGAGTTCGACATCACCAGCCTGACTGTTTTTATTTGTGGAATCATATGAAATATATGTTTTTATATGACAAAATTCATTTTTCTGAAAAAATCAGCCTTTTTCATATAAGCATTTCACAGTTGGATAGAGCTTTCTGAACTGCTGATAACGTTCTTCATATTTTGCTGTCAGCTCCTCATCCGGCCCCACTGTATCTACTACTTTTACAATCTTTGCTGCTGCCGTCTCTACATCCGGATATTCACCACAGCCAACTGCTGCCAGCATTGCTCCGCCAAGTGCCGGTCCTTCTTCATTTTCAACTACATCAACCTTCAGGTTCATGATATTGGCAATCATCTTCTTCCAAAGTGGACTCTTGGCTCCACCACCACAAATCTTGGTTCTCTCAATTTGAATCCCAAGACTCCTTGCAACTTCCAGAGAATCACGAAGTCCAAACGCTACACCTTCCAGCACCGCCTGAGTCATATCTTCACGGGTCGTATCCATCGACATTCCGATAAACATCGCTCTTGCATCCGGATTATTATGAGGCGATCTTTCCCCCATCAGATATGGGAGATAGAATACACGATTCTCGCCAAGCTTTGTAATTCCGGCCTGTTCTGCAGCAAAATCCTTAGTCTTTAAAATTTCTTCATTCCACCATTTATTACATGATGCCGCACTTAACATACATCCCATCAGATGATAATGACCATCTGCATGTGCAAATGAATGCAGTGCATTATTCTCATCTACTCCAAACTTGTTGCTTGATATAAAGATAGTCCCGGATGTTCCGAGGGAAATGTTACACATTCCGTCTCCCACTGTCCCTGTTCCTACCGCTGCTGCTGCATTATCTCCGGCTCCTGCAATTACTTTTACATTCTCTGCAAATCCAAGTTCATCTGCAATTTCTTTTTTCAGAGTTCCAACTACTTCATAACTTTCATATAATTTTGGCAGTTTATCTTCTGTAATTCCACAGATATCCATCATCTCTTTTGACCAGCTGCGATTCTTCACATCCATAAGAAGCATTCCTGATGCATCCGATACATCAGTACAGAAAGATCCTGAAAGTTTATACGCCAGATAATCTTTCGGCAGCATAATCTTTGCAATCTTTTCAAAATTCTCCGGCTCATGCTTTTTCATCCAGAGAATCTTCGGTGCAGTAAATCCTGCAAATGCAATATTTGCCGTATATTCTGATAGCTTATCTTTTCCAATCACTTCATTCAGGTACTCTGTCTCTTCCCCTGTTCTTCCGTCATTCCAGAGAATTGCCGGACGAATAACATTATCATCTTTATCCAAAGCAACCAGACCATGCATCTGGCCTCCAAAACTGATTCCTGCTACCTGTGACTTATCACACTCAGCAGTCAGTTCTTTGATCCCTTCCATTGATTTTTCAAACCAGTCTTCCGGTTTCTGCTCTGACCATCCCGGATGTGGGAAGAAGAGCGGATATTCTTTCGAAACAATCTTTTTAATATCTCCTGTCTCATCCATCACCAGAAGTTTTACTGCTGATGTTCCAAGATCTACACCTATGTATAGCATCATTTACCTCCATAATCACTTTTGGGACTGAAAAAACAGTCCCATCTATTACTTATTACCTGTCCATTATTATCCCCACGGATTCTCTGTCGGATATTTTACCCCCGCCGGCTGGTTATAGCCAATCTCATCTAGCGGAACTCCGATATATTTGAATACGTCATCTGTATAATATCTTTCGAATGTTACAACTGGTTCAACTTTCAGAATCTATTATTCAGCATTCTATTTCAACCACATTACCTCAGCCATGTAGTCGCTCCAATATGCTGAACCGCCTCTGCGCCATATCGGTTTCCCTCTTTTGCACATTCTTTCAGGCCTTTTCCATTCAGCAATGCATTCAAAAATCCCGCCGCAAAGCTGTCTCCGGCTCCGGTTGTATCAATACACTTTACATTTTCTTCCGCAGCTATCCAGCAATTTTCCACATCTGTCCGAATATAGCATCCACGCTTTCCACATTTTATGATCACATTTCCCACACCTGTGGATTTTATGCATTCTGCTGCTTCTTCGACTGATTCCGTTTCCGTCAGAAGCATCGCCTCTTCATCATTTGGAAACAGATAATCAATATACGAAAAAGCTTCTGCCATATCTTCCAGCGTCTCGCCCTTTTTACGCTTTGTCATATCCGAACAGACAATTTTCCCCTGCATTTTTGCCTGTGAGAATATTTGCACCAATTTATCAGGATCAATCTTTGGAAATACAAATATGCTCGCAAAGCATATGATTTTTGCACTCTCAGGAAATGGCATCTGGATATGTTCTACTTTCAAACTTCGAAGTGTACCATGCGGATTCGTTAAAAAACTTCTTGTTCCATCTTGCTCCACAAGAACAATATTCATTCCCGTCTTTTCTTCTTTTTTGATGCACGCATCCCGTACAATGATCCCTGCATCATCGCAATGAGTTTGTATGAATTTTCCCGCATCATCCTGACCTATCACCGTTTCCAGCTGAACTCTCCACCCTTTTTTGGCAAGTATAGTGGCTTCATTTAATGCATCTGCGCCCGTCGACATATGTATATCTTCTGTTGAATACGATCCCGCTTCAAATACCTTCGCGTTTACAGGATATGCCAGAACATCAATAATTGCTGCTCCTATAATTACTATTTCCGGATTTTGCATACTGCTCTCCTCTTAATTTTTTTTATATTTTCAAGTATACATAATTGAATTATTTTCTTCAAGATTATTGTGTCCATCGCCCAAACTTTCACTGGTCATTTCTTTCTAAAGTCTGGCAAGTTCTCTTGTATATTTAGGTATAGCAAAAACCCCAGAGGTTTTATCCTCTGGGGTATATATTTGAGTTAATATTCTGATAACAGATTATAATTACTCGATGATTGTAGCAACACGTCCTGATCCTACAGTACATCCACCCTCACGATACTTTAATCCCGTTTTACCCTGCATTTTTTATGTTTTTCTATCCAAAATACAGTGAAAAATGGCTGATTTACATACTCTATTTTTATTTGCCTGATTTCTTGGCACCGTTTTGGCACCGGAAATCTTATTCTAAATGCTTTGTCATCAACGCCTACTACTTCCTCTGCCATTTTCTTATTGCACCCATTATTTTTTATTGTTATAATCAGAACATGGATGCTACCATAACGGTAGGCGGTTAGTCCTTCAACAGAGGGACTGTGACCCTCTGATTACATAGAAACCCGAAAGGGAATCCGCTGGAAAGGAGGGCTAAGCCAATGAGTATTGTGGACTTCATAGCAGTAGTGAGCTTCGGCTTAACCTGCTTTAGTATCGGATATACATTAGGCAAAGATAATCATAAACCACAAAAATAACCGCCCCAGCCTGTGGTATGCTCCCCGTCAAGAGGACAATAAAAAATAATAAATTTTTGTATCGTCAGCCATGCTATGGCTGGCGATAT
>NZ_WWSA01000014.1:0-68128 GCF_009875615.1 Dorea sp. BIOML-A1 | reverse complement strand
GACGGAACCTGAACAGGAACGGCTTCCTACTTTTTATGCAGGTCCGGGTCGTCGTGCCTTTCTGAATTAAATCCCAATTACATTCCTACCGGCTTCGCCTTCTCCAGATCTCTCAGCCATACTTCCGCGCATGCATCACTCGGCATTCTCCAGTCGCCTCTTGGAGACAGTGCCACAGTTCCTACCTTTGGTCCGTCCGGCAGACAGGAGCGTTTAAACTGCTGGATGAAGAATCGTCTGCAGAACGTATATAACCATTTGTAAATGGTTGCATCATCATATTCACCGTCAAATGCATATCTCGCAATACGGTATATCTTACCCGGTTCATAACTGAATCTCAGCAGATAATACAAGAAGAAGTCATGCAGCTCATACGGCCCGACCAGATCCTCTGTCTTTTGGGCAATCTCACCGTCTTTTGGCGGAAGAAGTTCCGGACTCACCGGTGTGTCCAGTACATCATACAAGACATCTTTTAATTCCTGGTCTTTACAGGTATCCGCATAATAATGGACCAGATGGCGTACCAGTGTCTTTGGAACCGACGCATTGACTCCATACATAGACATATGGTCTCCGTTATAAGTCGCCCATCCAAGAGCAAGTTCAGACATATCTCCTGTACCAATTACAATTCCACCGGTCTGATTGGCAACATCCATCAGTACCTGTGTTCTTTCTCTTGCCTGGGAATTTTCATAGGTTACACTGTGATCTTCCGGATCATGTCCGATATCTTTAAAATGCTGCTCTACTGCTGCCCCCACCGGAATCTCACGCAGTGTTGCTCCCAGTTTCAGTGACATCTTACATGCATTCTGATAAGTTCTGTCCGTTGTTCCAAAACATGGCATTGTTACCGCTGTAATTCCACTGCGGTCCATTCCAAGTGCATCAAATGCCTTTGCGGACACAAGAAGCGCAAGTGTAGAATCCAGTCCGCCGGAGATTCCGACAACCGCACTCTTTGCATGTGCATGTGCAAGACGTTTCTTCAATCCCATTGCCTGAATTGTCAGAATCTCTTCACAACGTAAATTTCTCTCTGCCATCACACTTGGAACAAACGGTCTGGAAGCAAATTTTCTGGTAAGTTCCGTCTCTTCCACATGGATTGAAAATGGAATACGGATCAGCATTCTTTCTTTTTCTGTCTGGAATGTTGTATTCTTACGTCGCTCGCTTAACAGGCGCTTCACATCCAATTCTGTATAAATCACTTCATTTGCGAAGCGATCACTCGACACAAGTGTTGTTCCGTTCTCCGCAATAATATTATGTCCTCCGAATACCAGATCTGTCGTAGACTCTCCCTCTCCGGCATTGGCATAAATGTATCCGCAGATCAGTCTCGCTGACTGTCCCTCGATCAGGCTTTCACGATAAGATGCTTTACCGATCGTCTCATCACTTGCGGAACAGTTTACGATCACAGTTGCTCCTTCTCTTGCTGCAAGTGTACTTGGCGGAACCGGCGACCACACGTCTTCACAGATTTCTGCGGAGATTACCAATTCTTCCATCTGATCTGCCACGAATAAAAGCTGTGGTCCGAACGGGATCTGCTTTCCATCCAATGTGATCCATCTCGCCTTATCCGGTCCCGGACGGAACTGCCGCATTTCATAAAACTCCCCATAATTCGGGAGAAATGTCTTCGTCGTAAGGCCGAGGATCTCACCATGATTCAAAGCTGCTGCGACATTATAAAGTTCTCCATCTATGGCAAGCGGAACCCCGATAAATATAATCGCGTCCTTCTCTTTTGTATATTCGGCTATTTTAAACAGTGCTTCTTTCGATTCCTTTAACAAAATGTCCTGCGTAAAAAGATCACTGCAGGTATATCCCGTTACACATAATTCCGGAAATACGATAACTTTTGCTCCTTTTGCAACAGTCTCATCAATCATCTTACAGATATTTTGTGTATTATAGGCAACATCCGCCACACGGATATCCGGAGTTACTGCTGCCACTTTTACAAACCCGTCTTTCATGACTTTTCTCCTTATCGTTTACAGCGTTTTAAGATATCTTTCAACTCTTCTACGCTGTATTTATATGCCGTATTACAGAAATGACATTTTACTTCTATATCCTGACCGTCATCTATCATATCCTGGATTTCTTTCTTTCCGACACTAATCACAGCCTTTTCTACTCTTTCTTTTGAGCAATTACAATAGAATTTTGTCGGCATTGTACTTGTAATTTCAAGTCCGAGATTTCCAAGCAGGATTTCCAGGATCTGCTCTGGTGTTTCACCTTTTTTCAGATGATCCGTTACAGATGTGATATTCTTCAGATTTTCCTCAATCTGACTGATCGTCTCTTCCTTTGCAAATGGCATCATCTGGATAATGAAGCCTCCTGCACATGCCACTGTATTATCTTTATCCATCAGCACCCCAAGTCCTACCGAAGATGGCACCTGCTCTGAATTGGCAAAATAGTACGTCAGATCTTCCGCAATTTCACTGGATACCAGAATGGTCTGTCCGGAGTATGGCTCTTTGAGTCCCATATCTTTGATAACCTGGAGAAGCCCGATTCCAACAGCACCGCCTACATCCAGCTTTCCATTCTTTGGCGGCAGCATGACATCCGGATGATTTACATAACCTTTCACATCTCCCTTGCTGTCCGCAGTAACTGTAATCCCGCCAAGCGGTCCGTCTCCTCTTACCTGAAGTGTCAGCATATCTGTATCATTCTTCATCATACTTCCCATCATAGCTCCTGCAGTAAGAAGTCTTCCCAGTGCTGCGGTTGCCACCGGGCTGGTATTATGATGTTCTCTGGCCGCTTCCACAAGTTCTTTTGTTGTTGCAGCAAACGCTCTTACCTGGCCGTCTGCTGCGGTTGCTCTTACGATATAGTCGTTCATATATATTCCTTTCCTTCTTCTGTTTTTCTATTTTTATTCCGCTGAGTTACTTCTCATCTCTATTATTTACCATGCTCTCTTGCGATCACAGTGATCCGTTCACTCGTATGCATCGGTGCTTTCTTTGTATACGCATCATAAGCTGCAACGAATTTCAGACCCGCTTTTTCAATTAGTCCTCTGATTTCTCTGAGTGTATATGCTTTCTGGAAATGACTCTCCTGATACTTTCTGTACAGTGCTTCCTCTTCATCCTCGCGGACAAATAATGTCAGTTCGTATTCATTGATCATCGATGTATGGTTATAATAATTTTCCCAGATAAAGCTGCACTCATCCCTATCTTCTGCGATTACCTGATTACCCAGAATTTCTCTGTACTTATATTCTGTATTAAAATCAAAGATAAAGATTCCCTGCGGGTCCAGATAATTATTGACCAAGCAGAATACTTCCTGCAATTCATTTTTATCTGTCACATAATTTACACAGTCACATACACTGACAATAGCTCTCACTGTTCCATATAATTCAAACTCCTGCATATTCTGTAACAGATAGAGGATATCATGTCCGCTCTCGATACGCTTCTCCATTGCGATTTCCAGCATGTCTTCGGAATTATCCACCCCGATCATATCATATCCTTTTTCTGCCAGTAGTTCCGTCATGCTTCCGGTTCCGCATCCCAGTTCCAGAACCAGCCCGTCTCTTATTCCATATTCTTTTAATCTGTCTTCCAGATAATCTGCCCATTCCTCATATGGCACATTATCCATGAATGTATCATAGACCTCGGCAAAACTTGTATATGCCTCCATCTCTTCCTCCTTATAAATCCTTGCATATTTAACATTTCTATTATATCTGCTATCAGTAAAAAAGGCAACGCAGAAAATATGACCATTAGTCAATTTAATTTTGACTTCTTATCTTTTTTTTGTTATACTTATATTATTGAATATATTATTTCAATATCTTGTTCAAATGAATTTTATATAACGAACCAAGAACTGTAGATCTGTAAATTTTAAGAAGGAAGTCTGATTACTCATGGGAAGAGTCGAAGAAAACAAAAAGAAAAAAAAAGAGGCGCTCTTTCGCACCGCATATGAATTATTTACCACAAAAGGAATTAATTCAACCGCCATTTCCGACATTGTTGAAAAGGCCGGTGTAGCGAAAGGAACGTTCTATTTATATTTTAAAGACAAATATGATATTAAAAACAAGCTGATCGCACATAAAACAAAAGAACTGTTTGATCATGCTGCCGTTGCACTGGAAAATTCCGGCATCACCGGTCTGGAAGAGCAGCTTGTCTTTATTATCGATGACATCATTAATATTCTGGTCAACAACAAGCCATTGCTGAATTTCATTTCTAAAAATCTTGTAATGGGTGCCTTAAAGTCTGCTTTCTGGTCAGATGAAGAAGCCGACAAGATCTTTTATGAAAGATATCTTGAACTGGTAGAAGCCGACACCTATAATTATAAAGATATTGACATCATGTTGTTCACGATCCTCGAACTGGCCGGTTCTACCGGATATAATTCTATTCTCTTTGAAGAGCCTGTATCTATCGAAGCGTACAAGCCTTTCCTGTACCGTACGGTCCGCCTGATCATCCGGAGTCACCGCGAAGAAGCTTAAAGCTTCTTCCGGCTACAGGACTTGTCATCCGTCTACTGATACCGTGCAATTATTTCTTTCACGGCGTCTTCTGTTCCTTTCACAGAACCCTGGACCATCTCCGGCTTTCCGCCGCCGCGTCCTTCTAATGTACTGTTTAACGTTTTACTGATTGAACGGACATCTTCACTTCTGCTTCCGATCACATAGCGATACCCCTCCTCGTCCGTTCCTGCAAATACCGCGCAGATGACTGCCCCTTTATCCAGCAGTTGGTTCATCATCTCTCTCGGAAGATTTCCCGATAAAGATCCGTCAAATACAGTCACAATCTTCTCATCCACCGGTATCTCTGCCACACAAAACTTCAGAAGTTTCTGCTGCAGTTCTGCAATCTGACTCTTCATACGTGTCTGCTCACTCTTCAGTCTGCCGACCGCTTCTGCCACTTCATATTCTTTCGCACACAACATGGTTGAAATTTCTTTTGTCATGGCATCCTTTTTCTCATAGTCTCTCATGGCACGTCTTCCGCAAAGCATCGTAATGCGTTCACCGCCTTTATAACTTACCATGCTTACCAGTTTGACAGCTCCGATCTCACCGGTTGTCTTCACGTGCGGAGCACAGCATGCACATACATCATATCCCGGAATCTTCACGATACGAACCTGACCTTCAATCTCGATCTTACTGCGGTAATCCATATCTTTCAATTCCTCTTTGGATGGATACAGAACCTCAACTTCCAGATTCCGATATACTGCTTCATTAGCTGCTATCTCGATTTCTTTCAGCTGCGCTTTACTGATCGGTCCGTCAAAATCCATGGTACAATAGTCGGCTCCCAGATGGAAACCGACATTATTATAGCCAAATCTTTCATGCACAATACCGGACACTATATGTTCTCCTGTATGCTGCTGCATCTTCTCAAAGCGTTCTTTCCAGTTGATCTTACCGGATACTATACTTCCCACTTCCAATGGTGCTGTCACAGAATGAAAGATCACATCATTTTTTTCGTGCACATCGGTAACTTCTGTATTGCCGAGAATGCCCGTGTCGGCATACTGACCGCCGCCTTCCGGGAAGAATGCTGTCTGATCCAGCACCACACAGAAACCATCCTTCGCTTCTTCACAGGAAATTACTTTTGCTGTAAATTCGGTTCTGTGACTGTCCTCATAAAATAATTTCTCTGTCATTTTTCCTACATCCTCTCCGGTGCTTCAAATCCAAGTACGTCGATACAAGCTTCCAGTACATCCTTCGTCACTTTCAGAAGCGCAATATAACTCTTTTGTTTTCCGGCATCTTCTTCTGCCAGAATCTTTGTCTCATGATAAAAACGATTGAATGCATTGGCAAGATCATAAATGTATGCACAGATCTTATGCGGTGCAAGATCCTGGAATGCATTCGCCATCACATCATTATATTTTGCAGCTTCCAGCATCAGAGCTTTTTCACAATCCGCATATGCTTCCTGTACTTTCAGTCCATCCAGGCTATTTCCCTGTGACTGGTATTTATTCAGGATCGATTTGATACGTACAATTGTATACAGAATGTACGGACCGGTATTTCCTTCAAAGGAAGTAAATCTGTCTACGTCAAATACATAATCTTTTGATGCCTGGTTTGACAGATCTCCGTATTTAATTGCTGCCATTCCGATGAGTTTTGCTGTCTGTTTTGCTTCTTCTCCCTCGATAGAATGATTTTCAGAGATTTTCTCATACATCTTCTCTGTAATCTCTGAGATCAGTGTCTCCAGACGCATTACCCCGCCTTCTCTTGTCTTGAACGGCTTGCCATCTTTTCCATTCATGGTACCGAAACCTAAGAATTTCAGTTCTGTTTCCGCAGGAACGATTCCTGTCTTCTTTGCAGCACGGAACACCTGTGTAAAATGCAGTTCCTGACGCTTATCCACCACATAGGCAACCTTATCCGGATGATAATCCTGTACACGTTGTACCAGTGTGGCAAGGTCTGTTGTTCCATAAAGAGATGCCCCGTCTGATTTCTGGATCATGCAAGGAGGAATCTCTTTGGTATCTGTCTCTTCCTGCACATCAATCACCAGTGCTCCCTGGTCTTCATGTGCAAATCCTTCTTTCTTCAATCTCTCGATCATATCCGGGATGTATGCCTGAGCATCAGACTCCCCTTTCCAGAGATCAAAACTTACATTCAGATTCGCATAATTTTTCTTAAGATCAGATACCGATACACGAATGATATGATTCCAGATCGCACGATATCCTTTATGCCCGTTCTGTAACAGATACGTCGCATGCAATGCATTCTCCCTGTATGTCTCATCTTCTTTTGCCTTACCGCTTGCTGTCGGATAGATTTCTTCCAGTTCGCTGATTGTAAATGGAGCCTCTTTTGGATATTCACCTTCAAACGCTTCATCAAAATATGGCAATTCCGGCTTTCTTTCTTTCAATTCAGTGATGATCAGCCCCATCTGATATCCCCAGTCTCCAAGATGGATATCGCCAAGAACTTCATGCCCCATCTTTCTTGAGATGCGCTTTACGCTTTCTCCGATGATCGCCGAACGGAGATGTCCTACATGCAACGGCTTTGCCACATTTGGTCCGCCATAATCCAGCACGATCATCTCCGGATGTTCTGTCTTCTCGATTCCGAGATTATCCGTCTCTTCCATCTGATTCAGATAATCTGCAACAAATGACTTTTTCAGTCTGATATTGATAAATCCAGGTTTTACAACCTCTACTTCTTCCATACATGCACTGTCTTCTAATAGGGCAACGACATCCTCTGCGATCATGAACGGTGCTTTTTTGTAAGCTTTTGCTCCTGCCATCGCTCCATTACACTGGTATTCGCAGAGATCCGGACGGTTTGACAGTGTTACTTTTCCATACGTTCTGTCATAACCTGCCTTTTCGAATGCTTCTGAAAGTTCTTCTGCAATATAATCAATGATTTTCTTCACTTCATATCTCCTATATTTTCTATAATTCCTATAAATTTCCATCAAAAATAGCAAAAAAAGTACACACCCGGGCGGATTCGAACCGCCGCTCCCGCCTCCGGAGGGCGGTGCTCTATCCCCTGAGCTACGGGTGCGTATACAATTACTATATGAAATTGCCTTAGTAATATTAACACATCTTTGAGATAAAGTAAAGGAAATGCATCCCACTTTTCGATCATTTCCTCTACTTTTTTAATATTTTTCTTTAATTTTCCTTTTTAAATCTTACAGCGCAAGTTTTCCGCTCTCCCGGTCATAATAATATGCCCTGTCCGAAAGTACTTCTTCCGCCTCTACCTGTGTCTCATTGATCTCCTCGATCATGCTTCCCAGTTCTTCTCTGCCCGGCGCTTCGCTTTCAGCCACAATAATGGTCTCATGCACACTGCTTGGGATCACAAAAAAATTTTCTCCCACTACACCGGCAATCTTTCTCAGACAATCCGGATAGATCAGTGCCGCAGCCCCATAGCTACGCATTTCATTGCTCAGGATATACATTTTTTCTGCCGGTCCCTCTTCCATCCCAAGTCCCAGCAATTCTTCGATCACCGTGCGCATCGGTGCAAATTCATACGGCAGTAACTCCTGGGTATTCTTAGAAGCCCGGTAATATAGATCTTCTTCCGTTACTTTCCACATATCCATATGTTCTGCTCTGACCATCATGGATGCCATGCCATATTTATCTACCTCTAACAGTACATAATAAATAATTGCAAGATCCAGATAACTTTTATATGGAATTTCTTTTAAAAGCTCCTGATTCTCCTCTCTGCCTATCAGACGGTATATGATCTTATCTTTGACAAATTCATAGTCTTTTACCTTTTCACCGTCCTCCCATGAATTCTGAAACCGGATTTTCTCATATAATCCGACAATATCTTTTGCAATCTGTTCCAACGGATACCCCATCCGGAACTGATGAAAATACTCCTCCAGATAAATCGTCGGTGAAATATTGATTCCTTTTTCCGAAATCATAATACCGCTTCTCCTCACACCATTATTCTTCACATTGGTATGAATGCTTACTGTTTTTTCTTCTTCCACCTCTTTCTTTACTTTTGTCTCTACTGCATGGATAAACTGAAAATATGTCATAAAAGCTCCTTCCTATCCAGCAATATACAAAAATCATCTTGAAAATCTGCGGTGATATTACCGCCTGAGATAACAGAACATCTTTTGAATTGTTTCTGAAATATTATGGTAATTAGATTATAAAAAAGCCCTGCACAAAATGCAAGGCTTTTTATAATTATTTAATTTAGAATTCTTATGACTCTTATGCTCTTGAGAGGTATGCTCCTGTACGGGTATCAATCTTGATCGTCTCGCCCTGATCAACGAAAAGCGGAACGTTAACTTTCGCACCTGTCTCAACGATAGCCGGCTTTGTAGCACCTGTAGCTGTGTTACCTTTTACACCTGGCTCTGTCTCTGTTACAACCAGTTCAACACTGAGCGGCGGCTCGATCGCAAATGCATTTCCCTGATAGAAGCTGATAGATACTTCTTCGTTTTCTTTTACAAACTTCATAGAATCTGCTGCATCATCTGCGCTGATCATAATCTGCTCAAATGTCTCGTTGTCCATGTAGTTATAGAATTCTCCATCGTTGTACAGATACTGCATTTTCTTTCTTTCAATGTGAGCCTGTTCAAATGTCTCTGTAGGACGGAATGTTGTCTCTACCACACCACCGTCGATAATATTTTTCATCTTAACACGCACAAAAGCTGCACCTTTACCAGGTTTTACGTGCATGAAATCAATAACCTGACATACTTTTCCATCAACTTCAATTGTTACACCATTACGGATGTCTCCTGCTGAAACTTTAGCCATTACCTTATCCTCCTTAAATCGCGTATACACGCTTACGTAATTTCATCTCATATTATTCTATAATACATGATATTATTTTTCAACCTTTTTTTCGTGTCTCTGACTCTTCTTGTAGAAATGTAACACAATTTTTTCCAGATAACGCTTCAAAACAATCTGGATTTCTTCCTTTGGATGTATCGGTTTTACCAAAATATTCGGGATTCCGGCACGTTTTGCTCCCCATACATCTGTAAAAAGCTGGTCTCCGATAAACACAGAACTCCTTCTGTCTGTTCCCATAATCTCCATCGCCCTGAGATAATTCCTGGTTGATGGCTTGTGCGCATTATAAACATAGTCCACCTGGATATCTTTATTGAACATCTCTACCCTTGGCTTCTGGTTATTCGAGATCAGACAGCATCGGAATCCGATTGCTTTCAGTCTGGCAAATAATGCCTTTGCTCTCTCGTCCGCCGGTGCTCCGTGCGGAACCAGCGTATTATCAATATCAAAGATCAGTCCGCGTACACCCTCTTCATATAATTTTTCAAAATCGATCACATAAGTGGATGCTACATACTGATCCGGAAAAAATCTATCAAACATATTATTCTTCTGACTCCTGCAGATGCTGTACCAGCTCTTCACAGATCTGAAGAACGGTCTTATCATCCGTATTGATTACTATATCTGCTGCCGCTTCATATTTCTCACGGCGCTGCTCCATAAGTTCTGAAATGCCTTTGACATTCTTTCTGCCATTTAATACCGGTCTGTCATTGCTGTCTTTTACACGTTCAAAAATCGTCTCCGGTGTAGCAGTAAGAAGAACAACTCTTCCGTTCTTTTTCATCTCTGCTACATTTCTCTCTCTTAAGGCCGCACCACCACCGCATGAAATTACTGCATTCTTATACGACTGCATCTCGATCAGAAGATTCGTCTCCAGATCACGGAAATATTCTTCGCCATATGTAGCAAAGATATCCGGAATACTCATCTCTTCACGTTCTGCAATCACCTGATCCATCTCTACAATATCCATATCAAACATCGTGCTCAGATAATCAGAAATTGTTGACTTTCCAGCCCCCATGAATCCGATCAGTACAATGTTATAATCAAAGAGTTTTCTTGCCTGGATTCTCTTACTGTTACGCAGGATACATCCAAACACATCAAAGATTTCTTCTTTATATTTATTTTCTTTCAGTTTTTCTTCCAGTCTTCTCTTCTGCTTTTCTTCCTGATGCGGCTGTAAGATTGGCATACCATATTCTTCTTTATACGCCATGATCTTTTCAATAATAGAACTACGTTCTACCAAAGCGTCAATAATCTTATCATCACACAGAGCCAGCTGCTCTCTGTACATTTCTAAATCGTTCATTCTTCTGTACTCTCCTATAAATTGCAAACTATTGTCCGATATATTCATGTATTATAGCAAGAAATATACTTTCACGCAAGATTATCCGGCGTATTCCTGCATATTTCCTGCATATTTTCTGCATATTTCCTGCATATTCCGGTCGTCAGGAAATTCCTGTGCTCTCACTGTTCTTCTATTTTTCCCGCATCTGCCGTTCCCATTCATGCAGCTTTCTCGCTGCCTCCGGATTCTGTTTTTCCAGCCGTCTCTCCAATCGTTCGCGGTTCTTTTTCAGATGGTCCAGGATCTCCGGATGATGCATTAATAACTGCTGCTCGATCTTGCGTCTTCTCTTTTCAATCAACTGCAGGATCACTTTTTTGTCTCCACGCAGATTCTCCGGAAGTTCATCCAGATGCATTTCCATTCGTCTTAAGATCTCATCTTCATCCAATGCCCCCAGTGAATGCCAGTTTTTGAGTTTTTCTTCAAACCCTACGTCTGCAAGCCTTTCCAGATCCGGAAGTCTATGGATCTGTTCCATAACCTGATGGACTTTCTTTTCCATCTCTTCCACCGCATCATCACCGAACGCCCATGCGAATTCTTCTAATGTATTCTCTTCTTCTGCCGGGATCATTGCTTCGTGAACCGCATGCACTGCCGCCGGGATTTCCAACTGCCACGGCATCTGGATAACCGGAGATTTCTCCGATTCCATACTCGTCCCCGGTGTTGCAACACCTGCATCCTGCAATGCTGCAAGAATCGTTCTTCTGACCTTTCCTTCCTCGATCAGATGACCGATCCCAAGACTGCGCATCTGTTCATTTACATTTTCGGAATGCTCCGTAATATAAAACCTGATCCCTTTCTTATCAAAATTTTCCGCCATCATTTCCAGCCGGTCTGCTGCCGTAACGTCAATACTGTTGATCGCAGCCGCATCCACGATTACAACCTCTGTATCCTCTTTGATACTGTTCTCAATGTCCGACTGGAATATCTTTACATTTGCAAAGAAAAGGTTCTCACTGAACCGGTAAATGATCGTATGGCGTATCGGATATGCATTGCGGTTTCTCTTAAGATCGTAATAAGCCTCTTTTCCCGGAATCATACCGCGGAAAGACCTCGGAGGATTCGTCGCACGAAGTACCACTGCTACAAAAGAAAGCAGCAATCCGATCACCACACCATAAATAGTACCTAAAAATAATACGCTCACACACGCAGCTACAAAAATATAGAATTCATTACGGCTTACTTTGAATAAGCGCACCGCCAGATGCAGTTCTACTACATTCATCAGTGCCGAGATTACGATCGCTGTCAGAATCGGAACCGGCAGGTATCCGATAAATCCAGTTGCACATAGCAATACGGCTGCCATCGTAATTGCCGCTACGACAGATACCGCCTGTGTCTTTCCTTCATACTGTTCATTCATGGATGTTCTGGATATACTGCCATTCACCGGACAACAACCTACACATGCCGCTGCGATATTTCCCATCGCACAAGCCAGGATCTCCTGGTTTTCATCAATCTTATAGCCATTCTTCATGGCAAAATTATTTTCCGACAGCAGCGTCTCCGACATGATAACCGCTGCGATCATCAGACTTCTTCCAAGCGCCTGCCTCAGGTCAATTCCCGCAAAATGGAAATGTACCAGCTTCGGAAGTCCTTTTTCCACCGCATCCAAAAGTACCACACCATGTTCGTCTACACGAAAGCACATCGTTGCTGCTACACCTGCTGCCATGATCACAATTGCTGCCGGGAATTTGGGAATTACTTTTCCTGCCATGCGAAGCAGCAGCAACGCTCCCACACCAAGTACCACTGACAGCCAGCTGATTTCTTTGCACGTCTCTGCGATATGCCTGAGCAGTTCCGGAAGTTCTCCAGATCCGGCCTTTCCGCCAAGGATCTTCGGTATCTGCATCAGAATAATTGTCAGTGCAATCCCGCTGATAAATCCTCCCATCACCGGTGTCGAAATGAAGTCCACGATTCTTCCTGCTTTTAAAAAATAAAACAGCAGCAGCCAGATTCCTGTCAGAAATGCGATCACAGGCACATACTGCATTGCCGCTTTACTTCCACTTTCAATCCCAAGTGATACCAGTGCTGCTCCGACAATTGCCGCCGGTGCCGCATCGACTCCGAAAATGAATTGCCGCGATGTTGAGAACAGTGCAAAGAACAGAATCGGGAATACCGAACCGTATAGTCCATATACTGCAGGCAGTCCAGCAATCTGTGCATAGCCCATCGAGATAGGGATTGACACTGCTGCCATGATGATCCCCGAGAAAATATCTTTGGGAAGATATTCTTTTTTATAATTTTTCATTGTTGAACACAATATATGTTTCATGCAACCTCTCCTTACGATTTTATAATCCAGGTATAAAAAAGAGACAAGCCAGCTATTTACACAGTGTCCCGTCTCTTCTTTCTACATTTTCAACATCTGTAAAACAATTAACAGATCTTGCAGATCCATCCTTCCGGAGCTTCGATGTGTCCCATCTGAATACCGGTTAATGTCTCATATAATTTCTTTGTAACTGGTCCCATCTCTTCCATTCCGCTTGGGAAACAGATCTCTTTGCCGTGGTCAACGATCTTTCCTACCGGAGAGATAACTGCTGCTGTACCGCAAAGTCCGCATTCTGCAAAGTCGCCAAGTTCATCTAAATAAACTTCTCTTTCTTCTACTTCCAGTCCAAGATAGTGTTCTGCAACATACATCAGAGAACGTCTTGTGATGGATGGAAGGATTGTAGATGATTTTGGTGTTACAACTTTGTTATCTTTTGTTACAAAGATAAAGTTAGCTCCACCGGTCTCTTCCACCTTTGTTCTGGTTGCTGCATCCAGATACATATTCTCATCATATCCTTCTTCATGAGCTGTTACGATTGCATGAAGGCTCATCGCATAGTTCAGTCCGGCTTTTACATGCCCTGTTCCATGCGGTGCTGCACGATCGAAATCAGACACCTTGATCGTGATCGGTTTTGCGCCGCCTTTGAAATATGGTCCAACCGGTGTTGCAAACACACGGAACTGATACTCATCTGCCGGTTTTACACCGATTACAGCACTGGAACCGAACATATATGGTCTGACATATAAGGTTGCTCCTGATCCATATGGCGGTACATAAGCTGCATTAGCCTTTACAACCTGTTTAATAGCATCTACAAATCTATCTTCCGGGAATACAGGCATCTCAAGTCTTGCTGCAGAGTCTGCCATTCTCGCTGCATTTAAGTCCGGGCGGAATGTTACGATATGACCGTCTTCTGTGGTATACGCTTTCATTCCTTCAAAACATGTCTGTGCATACTGAAGTACACCTGCACATTCACTGATAGTAATCTGATCATCGGAGGTAAGTGTACCTTCATCCCATGCTCCGTTTTTAAAATTGGAAACATATCTCTTATCTGTCTTCATATAGCCAAATCCTATGTTTGACCAGTCAATATTCTTCTTCTCCATTGTGACTCCTCCGTCCTTTAAACAAATGTTTGATTTATCATCTTGTTTTATTATAATACTACTGTTTTTAAAATTCAAGAGTGCACTCTGTTTTTTTATCTTTCCATCATACTTATGGATTCAATTCCCACACTTCCGCCTCGTACAACTTCAATACTGGCGAATTCTTCTTTCATAAGTTTGATTACTGCATCATTTTTCGTTGCCGTCTGTACAAATTCCAGCAGTACACTGTCTTTGCCGTAATCAATGATTTTTGCCTTGAATGTCTCTGCAATCTGAAAACATTCCACTTTATCATCTTTTGAACATTTTCGCACTTTGACATACAGTATTTCTTTCATACGGACAAATACATCTGTAAAATCGATAACCTTGATCACTTCCACCAGACGGTTCAGCTGTTTCTTAATCTGTTCAAATGTCTCATCATCGCTGACTGTTGCGATCGTCATTCTGGACACGGTCGGATCTTCTGTCGTACCAACAGTCAGACTGTCCAGGTTATAAGATTTGCCGGAGAACAGCCCTGAGATTTTTGACAGAACTCCTACCTGGTTCTCTACATATAAGGAAATCCATCGTTTTTTCATACCGTTACTATTCATTGTTTTTTCCCTCCTGTCCTCTTCTTCCTAACAATCCATGATCAGATCTTCCAGTGTCCCGCCCGGTTTTACCATCGGATATACCAGATCTTCCGGATCAATGTCGAATTCCAGGATATATGGTGTCTTTGTACTCTTCATAGCTTCTCTGAATGCCGGCTCGATCTCTTCTTTTTTCGTAATATGGATGCCTTTTGCACCATAAGCGTCTGCCAGTTTCATAAAATCCGGTGTGTAAACAGGACATTCAACCTCTCCGCATTTTCCTCTGCAGGCTGCTCCCGAGCGCAGACATGTCATGGAATAGCGCTTTCCATAGAATAATTTCTGCCACTGACGCACCATTCCAAGATTATTATTATTAAAGATACAACTGATGATCGGCAGTTCTTCCAACACTGCGGTTGCCAGTTCCTGACTGTTCATCTGAAAACCACCGTCTCCGGAGATTGAGATGACCGGTGTATCCGGATTCCCAATCTTCGCTCCAATCGCTCCCGGCATACCATATCCCATTGTTCCGAGTCCTCCGGACATCAGAAGCTTTTTCTTCTCTGTAATCTCAATAAACTGCGCGGTGAACATCTGGTGCTGTCCGACATCCGTTACAATGATCGCCTCATCAAAGATCCGGTTAATCGTCTCAATAACATCCTGCGGTGTCATGATCGGTTTCTTTTTCATCTTCAGCGGATGCTCCGCTTTCCAGTCTTCGATCGTATCCAGCCATTTTCCCGTCTCACAAGGAGTGACATATTCTAACATCTTCGTAACGGCTTCTTTGGCATCTGCTACGATCGGCACATCCACCTGCACATTTTTAGAAATTGCGGCTGTATCAATGTCAATATGTACAATCTGTGCATTCGGTGCAAATGAATGCAGCTTTCCTGTGATCCTGTCATTGAACCTGGTTCCGATCGAAAATAACAGATCACATTCATTTACCGCCATATTACATGCATAGGCACCATGCATTCCAAGATTTCCTATATATAACGGATGTGTAGTCGGAACCGCCCCACGTCCCATAACTGTTGTTACAACCGGGACATTCGTCATATCCACCAGTTTCGTAAATTCTTCATTAGCATGTGCTATATTGATACCTCCGCCTGCGAGGAACAATGGTTTCTTTGCCTTGGAAAGCATCTTAACCGCACGTTTTAACTGTCCGACATGTACATGGGTATTCGGCTTATATCCACGGATATTCACTTCATCCGGATACTCGGCACTTCCCAATTCTCCCATTACATCTTTTGGAAGGTCGATCAATACCGGTCCCGGCCTTCCTGTTCTTGCAATATAAAATGCTTCTTTCAGGATACGTCCGAGGTCTTCCCTGTTTCTGACCGTAACACCATATTTCGTAATACTTCTGGTGATTCCGATAATATCTACTTCCTGGAACGCATCATTTCCGATCAAATGTCTGGACACCTGCCCCGTAAAGCATACCAGTGGTACACTGTCGTAATAGGCAGTTGCAAGACCTGTCACAAGATTCGTTGCCCCCGGTCCGCTTGTAACCAGACACACTCCTGTTTTTCCGGTTGATCTTGCATAAGCATCTGCCTCATGTACCAGTGCTACTTCCTGTCTCGGAAGAATTACCTTCGTATAATCCTGCTTATAAAGTTCATCACTGATATCGATCGTACAGGCTCCCGGATATCCGAAAATTGTATCTACCTGTTCTTCTCTCAGCGCTTTTACCAATAATTTATTTCCACTGATCTTTTTCATATACTACCTCCTTGAATTTTTACTTTTCTATAAAATAAAAAGAAAAGCCCTAAGCTGCAAGCTCAGGGCGATTATTGCATCTTTACAGCATTTCACTGAATATTTATAAAACATTATAGGTGACGTTCTTTAGTATTGTCAACTCTTTTTATCCGATTCATTTACTGCTGATTTTTATAATGAACTTTTGCACAATCGTGTTATTGATCTTTTTTATCATTTTCCCGACAAATTTCGTTATTTTTCCATCTTTCACAAATTTCACATTTAATTTTAAATTTTTTTGTGATTTTTTGTATTTTTTTCCAAAAATGTATAGCAAAAAAATGCAAAAAATTATACAATAGATACATAAGCAATAAGGAGGATATATCATGAAACAAAATAATATGTTAGCGATGATATTAGCCGGCGGTAGAGGCTCACGCCTTCACGAACTGACAAATAAAGTTGCAAAACCAGCTGTTTCTTATGGTGGAAAATACAGAATCATCGATTTTCCACTCAGCAACTGCGCAAACAGCGGAATTAACGTAGTAGGAGTTTTAACGCAGTATGAATCAATTCTGCTGAACAGTTATGTGGCAGCCGGACGTCGTTGGGGATTAGATGCCAAAGAAAGCGGCGTATTCGTTCTTCCGCCACGTGAGAAGGCAGATGCGAACCTGGATGTATACAGAGGTACAGCAGATGCAATTTCTCAGAACATCGATTTTATTGATACATATTCACCGGATTATCTTTTGGTTCTCTCCGGTGACCATATCTATAAGATGAATTATGACAAGATGCTGCAGGCGCACAAAGACAACGGTGCCGATGCAACCATCGCAGTCATCGAAGTTCCTATGAAAGAAGCAAGTCGTTTCGGTATCATGAATACCGACGAAGAAGGCCGGATCATAGAATTTGAAGAAAAGCCGGAACATCCAAAGAGCAATCTTGCTTCTATGGGAATCTATATCTTTAACTGGAAGCTTTTACGTAAGAAATTAATTGCTGATATGAAAGATCCTGATTCCAACCATGACTTCGGAAAAGATATCATTCCGTCTCTTCTGAGTGATGAAAAAAAATTATATGCATACAAGTTCAAGGGGTACTGGAAAGATGTCGGAACAATTGATTCTCTCTGGGAAGCAAATATGGATCTGCTGAGCAAAAACAATGAACTGGATCTGAATGATCCGACCTGGAAGATTTACACCGAAGATGCAACTACTCTTCCTCAGTACATCGGTCCGGATGCCAATATCAGACATGCATTTGTCAATCAGGGTTGTGTGATCGAAGGTGATATCCAGAATTCCGTTCTCTTCACCGGTGCCAAAGTCAGAAAAGGCGCAAAGATCATCGACAGCGTTCTGATGCCTGGTGTTGAAGTGGAAGAGAATGCTGTCGTTACACGTGCACTGGTTGCCGATAATGTAAAGATTGGTGCAGGCGCAGTTGTCGGCGATGCCAAGAGCGAGCACATCGAGCTCATTTCAAAACGTGTAAAGGGGGTAGAATAACATGGCTAAAGCATTTGGAATCGTAAATTTTGCCGGAAATCACATTGCAGTAGAAGGTATGCAGGAATATCGTCCGGTAGGTGCTTTTTCTTTCCTTGGACGTTACCGTGTCATCGACTTCACGATCTCTAATATGAGTAACAGCGGCATCGACCATATTCAGGTTTATATCCGCAGAAAACCGCAGTCACTGACTGCACATCTCGGAACCGGACGTCATTATAATATCAACTCCAAGAGTGGTAATCTCCAGATTCTTTATTCCGGACTCGGAATGAATATGAGCCTGTATAACAATGACATTGCATCCTACATCGAGAACTTAGAATATATTGAACAGCAATTGGAGGAATATGTCGTAATCGCTCCAAGTTATATGATCTATACCCAGGATTACAACAAACTGTTAAACACTCATATCGAATCCGGTG
Organism: Dorea sp. BIOML-A1; assembly: GCF_009875615.1. NCBI lineage: Bacteria > Bacillati > Bacillota > Clostridia > Lachnospirales > Lachnospiraceae > Dorea > Dorea sp. BIOML-A1. Next base: position 49,545 of record NZ_WWSA01000014.1, on the reverse strand, counting down.
CTGATATTACCTTACTGTATCACTCCGTAGACAATGCAAAAGAATATTTTCTGAATTGCTATGCTGTTAATCTGAACAAGCAGAAAGGGGTTCTTTCACTGGAACAAAATCACGGAAATGCAAAGAACAAAAACATCTTTATGGATACTTATATCATGAAGAAAGATTTGTTCATCGAACTGATCCACAAATCAAAAAAGACTTCTTCTGTATACACATTACTGGATATCGTAAATGCTTCCTGCGAAGACCTTGATATCCGCGGAGTTTCTCACAGAGGTTACTTTGCAGCAATCTCAGATTTTAACAGCTACTATGAGTCCAACCTGTCCCTGACAGATATCAAAACAGCACAGAATCTGTTCGTGCCGGACTGGCCGATCTATACCAAGACCAACGATTCCTGCCCAACCCAGTATTTCGAAACCGGAACAGCAAAAAACTCTGTTGTGTCAAATGGCTGTCTGATCGAAGGAGAGATTGATCATTCTGTTATCGGACGTGGATGTATCATCAAGAAAGGAGCTGTTGTCAAAAACTGCGTCGTACTTTCTGATGCTTACATCGGTGAAAATGTTCACGTAGAGAATCAGGTAATTGACAAACATGCTAAGATCACACATGCAAAAGAGCTGTCCGCTTCTGAAGACCGTCCTGGATATGTAAGAAGGAACGATACATTATAGAATATACCTTTAACCGAAATATAACAAAAGAGAGCGAAAAAATCATCAAGTTGATCTTTTCGCTCTCTTTTATCTACCTTTTACCGGATGACTTCCTGCGCAATCTTCTGCCAGGATATTCTGCTCACATCACATGTCCTGTTTTTCACAAGTCCTCTATTTTCCTGTTTTACTGTCCTAATTGCATCTTCCAGTGTCTGTGCCAGTCTTTTTTCAAAAACCGGAAGTTCTTCTTCCACTGCTTCATCCGCACCTTTCATCTTTGGCAGATCCACATAACGGATATCGGCATCCGGTATCATATCCTCAAGCCAGTCTGCCACTCCATCCAGCCTTGTCATCACTACGCGGTCACCACACGCCAGGCTTTCGATCACTGTAAGCGGCAGTCCTTCATACATAGACGGCAAGACAAAGATATCTCCGTCGTTATACAGATTTGCCAGTTCCACCTGCGGCACACAACCGGCAAATCTGACCGGATATCTGCAGTGTGCAGCCAGTTCTTTTATTTCTTCATATTCTTTCTGATTTCCAGCTCCACCCGCAAGCACAAGTTTTATCTGTCCGCTTTCTTCATCCAGCAGGTTCATTGCACGCAAAAGACTTTTTACGCCTTTCTTCTGCGTGATTTTCCCGGCAAAAACCAGCCGCACCACTTCATCCTTTTTTCCCGGCTTCTCACCGGTTATCCGAAACACATGACTATTGTACCCCGTGCCGATTACCGTCATGCTCTCACTTTTCACCAGATATATCTGTCTGATCTTTTCTTTCTGTGCTTCCTGAAGTGCAAAGATCCGGTCAAGACGCGGAATCTGACTGCGTATAAATTCCCGTTGAAATGACGTATTTTTCATCTGTCTCAAATCCGTATTGTGACAGAATCCATATACTTTCTTTTCCGGATAGCGCTCCCGCACCAGTGCTGTCAGATAATACAGATGATGGCATAAGATCAGTTCCGGATCTTCTCTTTCTATTACTTCATCCAATACTGCAAGAAATGCATTTCTGAACTGCACTGTCATCTCTTCTGTCATATCCTTGTATCTTGTACTGATATATGGCATCTCATCTGACATACCCACAACCGGATATGGTAATCCTTCCGATTCAAAATATACCGGATATGCCTTCACGCCATCCGGCATATCCATCTGTTCCCCTCTTGCAATGCCTGCCAGCACAATCTGCGTATGTCCCTCTTTTGCAAGTGCTTTCACAACCTCTGTCAGATAGACTCCGCTCCCGGTACTGCATGGTTTCTGTGCCGTGACACTAAGTATTCTCATCCCGCTTTCTTTATCTCCTCTCATATATCACAAATACATATTCCAGATCAAAATATGTCTGCTCATCACTGATTTTTGTCATTTCCCACTCCGGATCTGCATCCAGATCCGGGAAGTATGTATCTGCATCATATGCATGATCGATCTTTGTAACATAAGCCTTTGTACAATACGGAAGAAGTTGGCGGTAAATACTCTCTCCACCGATCACATAGACATCTTCCGAATTGTATTTTTTTAATTCTTCTACCATCTCTTCTACGGAATGTACGATCACGGTATCTTTTACTTTATAATTCTTATCTGTCGTAAGTACCACATTGACTCGGTTCTTCAGCGGCTGTCCTCCCGGAAAGCTTTCCAGTGTCTTTCTTCCCATCGCAACAACTTTTCCCTTCGTTGTCTCACGGAAAAATTTCATATCCTGCGGAATACTCACCAGTAATTTATTCTCTTTTCCAATTGCCCAGTTCGAATCTACTGCTACGATCAAATTCATATTATTTCCTCCTACTTATACCGCTACCGGAATATTTTTAATCTGGTCATGTGTCTGATAATCGATCAATTTCACATCATCTCTTGTAAACTGATAGAAATCCCTAATCTCCGGATTCAGCCAGAATTGCGGTGCCGGAAGCGGTTCACGGCTGATCAGTTCTTCGATCATCGGTACATGTCTGTCATAAATATGCGCATCTGCGATCACATGAACAAATTCTCCCACTTCCATATCACACACCTGCGCAAGCATATGGATCAGTACAGCATACTGACATACGTTCCAGTTATTTGCAGCCAGAACATCATTGGATCTCTGGTTCAGGATCGCATTCAGTGTCAGTTTATCATGTCCCGGTTTCTTCGTCACATTAAATGTCATACTGTAAGCACATGGATACAGGTTCATCTCATGCAAATCCTGATGTACATAGATATTCGTCATGATCCTTCTGCTGTATGGATTATTTTTCAGATCGTAAATCACACGGTCTACCTGATCGAACATTCCTTCTTTATACTGATGCTTTACGCCCATCTGATATCCGTAAGCTTTTCCGATCGATCCGTCTTCATCTGCCCAGCTGTCCCAGATATGGCTGTGCAGGTCATTGATATTATTTGATTTCTGCTGCCAGATCCAGAGAAGTTCATCCGTACAGCTTTTAATCGCGGTTCTTCGAAGTGTCAATGCCGGAAATTCTTTCGACAGATCATAACGGTTCACGACTCCGAATTTTTTGATCGTATACGCCGGTGTCCCGTCTTCCCATACCGGTCTTACCTTTTCTCCTCTGGTATCGGTACCGTTATCGATGATGTCACGGCACATGTTGATAAACACTTTATCTGCATAACTCATTTTTACATCTCCTGTCTCTCTGCTTTTCGTTCTGTCTACGGATCACTGATATTATAAAGGACCCTGTCCAGCATCTTTTCCAATGCTGCAATTTCTTTTTTACTCATTCCGATCATAAGCCGCCGGTCGATCTTCTTCCGGTAGTTATCCATTTTTTTCTGGATATCGTACGCTTTTTCTGTCGGGTATATGTTCTTGCATCTTTTATCCTGATTACTTGGAACCGCCAGAATGAACCCCTTTTCATCCAGCCTTTTTAAGATTCCTGTCACCGTCGGATTCTTAAGACTTAGTGCTTTCTCAATGTCCTTCTGATTCACAAATTCTTTGCTGCTGCCAAGAAGGTAATCCAGCACCGCACACTGTGACGATGTGATCCCAATCCCGCGGAGCAGATTATTGAATTCTTTCTCGTAAATATTATTAATCTGTTTAAACATAAATCCAACGGGTAATCGTTCTTTCATCCTTTGTCTTCTCCCATTCCCCTGTAAACATCATCCGTCCGGGAAGATTCACATCCCCGGACGGACTCATTCAATCAATTTATTTTACCATATTCCAACAGGCTATGCAATCTCATCCATCGCACGAAGCTCTTTTAGCGCAAACCCTATTGCAACAATTCCTGCTGCTGCATCAGCAATCGGTCCTGCATACATTACACCATCAATTCCCATATAAAGCGGGAAAATAAGTATCAGTGGAAGCAGGAAAATCACCTGCCTTGTAAGTGAAACTACAATACCCAGCTTTGCCTTACCGATCGATGTAAAAAATCCGGAGGACATCGGCTGTATTCCATTGATAAATGTCATGAACATAAAAATCCGGAAATATCTCGCTGCAAATTGATAATATTCCTTACTTCCTGTACCAAAGATACTCACAAGCTGCGTCGGGAAGAACTGGAAACACAGAAAAAATACAATGCCAACCGCCATGGCGATCTGGAATGCTTTCCAATAGGTCCTCTTCACCCTGTCATACGCCTCCGCACCGTAATTGAATCCCCAGATTGGCTGGCAGCCCTGTGAAATCCCGATTGCGATCGCCATAAACACCATATTTACTTTAGAGATCACCCCCACGCATGCCAGTGGAATATCCGTTCCATACACAGAAGCCGCTCCATAATGCCGCAATGTATTATTCATCGTGACCTGTACCACAGCCATAGCAATCTGATTGATACAGGAAGCCATTCCCAGTGATATGATCTTCTTCAAAATCTTTCCTGACGGACGGAACATCTCTTTTTTCAGTTCCATTTTACGGAATTGTCCGAAATATACAATGACCATAATACCTGATACGATCTGACCGATCACGGTTGCCCAGGCAGCACCTTTGATTCCCCAATGGAATCCGAAGATAAATAACGGATCTAAGATCGTATTAATGATTGCTCCCGTCAGCATACACGTCATCGAATATGTCGGACTTCTGTCTGCACGGATCAGATGATTCCCACCCGTCGTCAGGATTAGAAACGGTATTCCGAATGCGGTAATCCCCGTGTAATCCTGTGCGTATGGCAGGATCTTCGCTGTTACCCCAAAGATGTGCAGTAACGGATTCAAAAATACAAGTGTGACCGCCGCAATGATCACTCCGCAGATCACCAGCATAGCAAGTCCGGTTCCTGCGATCCTGCTTGCCTTCTCATGATCTCCCGCACCGGAACACAGGTTAAAATTCGATGCACTGCCGATTCCCAGAAGAAGCGCTGTTGCCGTACAGATGATCGACACCGGAAATGCGATATTGGTCGCCGCATTTCCCAGAAGTCCGACTCCCTGTCCGATGAAGATCTGGTCTACAATATTATATAACGAGCTCACCAGCATACTGATAATTGCCGGAATTGCAAATTTCGCGATTAGTTTTCCTTCTTTTTCTGTCTCCAGAGGATTTCTTTTTTTCTGTTCCTCCATCTCATCTTCACTCCTTATCCGATTATAAAAGACGGAGCTTGTTACAGTCTCCGTCCTTTAAAAATATTCTGCTATTTATGCTTTTCTATTTATGCTCTAATATTCACGGATCACAGTTCCGATCTCACGTGTCGTATCCATATCCGCCAAATGTTCCAGTGCATCTTCCAGATGCTTTTCCTTTACTGCTTCTGTCACGATAACCAGTTCTGCCGCATCATCTGCCTCCGTCTTCTGGATGACTCTGGCAATACTTACCTTATGCACTCCAAATACACTCGCAATTGCTGCAAGCACACCCGGTTTATTATCCACCAGCATACGGATGTAGAATTTATTCTTTACTTCTTTAAAATCCTTTACCGGTGTGTCACGATAACAGGTGCAGCTGATTCTTCCCGTACAATGATACTGAATATCACGGATCACATCGATCACATCACCCATGATCGCGCTGGCTGTCGGAAGTTCTCCCGCTCCACGTCCATAGAACATCGTATCATCTGCCGCATCGGAATGTACGAATACTGCATTAAAGGAATCTCTGACAGATGCAAGAGGATGCTCCTTCGGAATCATCATCGGATGTACTGCAACTTCTATACCACCTTCTGTATTATGTGCGACACCGAGCAATTTGATCACGTCACCAAATTCTTCTGCGTACTCTACGTCTTTTGCCGTAATCTTCGTAATTCCTTCTGTATATACATCATCAAATGTCACTCTGGAATGGAATGCGATCGATGCCATGATCGCTACTTTACGTCCGGCATCCAGTCCTTCGATATCGGCTGTCGGGTCTGCCTCAGCATAGCCAAGCTCGGTAGCAAGTGCCAGTGCATCGCCAAAATCCATGCCTTCTTCGATCATCTTGGTCAGGATAAAGTTCGTTGTACCATTGACAATACCGATGACTTCCTGGATCTCATTTGCCGCCAGACACTGCTTCAGTGGACGGATGATCGGGATTGCTCCTGCTACGGCTGCCTCAAATAAGAAGTCCACTCCACTTTCTTCTGCAGCTTCCAGAAGTTCATGTCCATGTGTTGCCACCAGATCTTTATTTGCAGTTACAACATTCTTCCCTGCATGCAGAGCTTCCAGAATCATAGTTCTTGCAGGCTCAATGCCGCCCATCACCTCGATCACGATCTCGATTTCATCATCGTTAATGATATCTTCCCACTTATCTGTTAAAAGAGACTGGTCTACGCCTTTTCTCTTCTTATTCATGTTATGTACCAGTATCTTCTGGATCTTAAGACCTGCCCCGGCTTTCATTGCCATCTCATCTTTCTGGCATTCTACAAGCTTATATACACCACTGCCAACCGTTCCAAGTCCCAGAAGACCTGCTTTTACTACTCTTTCCTGATTCATCTTCTCACATCCTCGTTTTCTTGTTCACTCTCTTTTTGTTTATGTACACTTTAGTATAGCACAGTGCCACATATGATTTCAATCGGATTCTTTCTCTGCTCGTAAATTAGTACAACAAAAAAACGTTGCAAACAGTCAATTCAGAGCGACAGACGGGACTCGAACCCGCGACCTCCACCTTGGCAAGGTGGCGTACTACCAACTGTACTACTATCGCATAACAACTACTTGCAACGTCTTTTCAGAGCGACAGACGGGACTCGAACCCGCGACCTCCACCTTGGCAAGGTGGCGTACTACCAACTGTACTACTATCGCACATCAAGTATATTTCATGTTTTCGTGTTCATCAGAACGATATTTAGTATATCGCAACTTTCTCATTATGTCAATATCTTTTTCAAGTTTTTTGAATTTTTCTTTCTATCTGAAAATTCAAATAATTTAACAAATGCCAGGAATAATCTTTATCTGACTGTTCCCGGCATTTTATTCTTTACTTACTCAGCGTCGTCTTTCTTCTCTTCCTTTGCCACTACTGCAATTCCGAGTTCCTCCAGCTGTTTTGCATCTACATGTCCCGGTGCTTCTGTCATCAGGTCAGATGCATCTTTTACCTTCGGGAATGCGATCACGTCACGGATGCTGTCCTGTTTTGCCATCAGCATAACCAGACGGTCCAGACCGTAAGCCAGTCCTGCGTGCGGCGGTACTCCGTATTTGAATGCTGTCAGAAGGAATCCGAACTGCTCCTGAGCCTGTTCTTCCGTAAATCCAAGTACTTTGAACATCTTGCTCTGAATATCCTGATCGAAGATTCTGACACTTCCGCCACCGATTTCATTACCATTTAATACGATATCGTATGCTTTCGCACGCACTCTTCCCGGATCACTGTCGATATACTGAAGATCTTCTTCCATCGGCATCGTAAACGGATGATGCATTGCCGTAAAGCGGTTCTGTTCTTCACTCCACTCAAGAAGCGGGAACTCTGTTACCCACAGGAATTTGTATTCGTTTTTATCAAGGAGTTCCATCTGGCGGGCAAGTTCCAAACGAAGTGCTCCAAGTGTATCCCATACAACTTTATTCTTATCTGCCGCGAATAATAACAGGTCACCGTTCTCTCCGCCCATTGCCTCGATCAGCGCTTTCATCTCGTCATCTGTCATAAATTTGGCAAATGAGGATTTTACAGTTCCGTCTTCATGGATTGCAATATAGGCAAGTCCCTTTGCGCCGTAATCTTTCGCAAAATCAACCAGCTTGTCGATCTTCTTGCGGGCCATTCCACCCTGTCCTTTGGCGTTGATACCGCGAACAGTTCCACCATTTGCAATTGCATTTTTGAATACAACGAACTCGCAGTCTTTTACAACATCTGTAACATTCGTCAGTTCCATACCGAAACGGATATCCGGCTTGTCAGAACCAAAGCGATCCATTGCCTCCTGCCATGTCATTCTCTGGATCGGAAGGGATACTTCTACCCCAAGTACTTCTTTGAATAATTTTGCAAGCAGTCTTTCATTTACCTCGATGACATCATCAACATCTACAAAAGATAACTCCATATCAATCTGTGTGAATTCCGGCTGACGGTCTGCACGTAAGTCTTCGTCACGGAAACATTTTGCAATCTGAAAATATCTGTCATATCCGGAGCACATCAGTAACTGTTTGAATAACTGCGGCGACTGCGGCAGTGCATAGAACTGTCCCTGTTGGATACGGCTCGGTACCAGGTAATCTCTTGCCCCTTCCGGTGTACTCTTGATCAGGACCGGTGTCTCAATCTCCAAAAATCCTTCTTCTGCAAGGAACTGACGTGTCAGAGTTGCAACTTTACTTCTCATCATCAGATTGCGCTGCAGATCCGGTCTCCTGAGATCCAGATATCTGTATTTCAGACGTACTTCTTCTTTTGTCTTGGAATTTTCTTCAATGTGGAACGGAGGTGTCTCTGACTCGGAAAGAATACGGAGTTCTTCCGGAAGTACCTCAATTTCACCTGTTGCAAGATGATCATTCACCGCACCGGAACGCTTTGCAACCGTTCCCACGATTGCTACTACATATTCTGCACGAAGCTTTGCTGCTTTTTCGATCAGCGCAGCTTCTGATTTTCCTTCTTCAAATACCACCTGAATGATACCGGAGCGATCTCTGACATCTACAAATACCAGACCTCCTTTGTTGCGGTTCTTCTGTACCCATCCCATGATGGTAACTTTTTCTCCTACATTGGCTGCAGATAATTCTGCACATCTATGGGTTCTTTTCAACCCTTTCATTGATTCTGCCATGTTCTTTTTTCTCCTTTTTCGGCGTCTTTACGCCGTGATTTATTGCTCTCTAAAACATATTATAAGTTCTCTACGGAATCTGCATAGCAATCCACGATTTCTGTATAACCATCTTCTGCCAGCTGTTCTTTCTGGAATTTCTTATTCTTTTTCATGTTGACGATCAGAACCTGTTTTCCTGCCTGACGGTCTGTCTTTGCAAGTGACATTACTTTTAAAAGACCTTCTTTTGTCATCTTCTTTTCTAACAGATATGCTTTCTTCTCTTTTACAGTCGGAACTTCATATCCATTTTCCAGGAGCAGCATAACAATTCTCTCGAATCCGATGGAGAATCCACATGCAGGTGTATCCTGTCCGGTAAATTTACCGATCATCTTATCATAACGTCCGCCTCCGGCTACTGATCCGCCGAAGTCATCCATTGTTACTTCAAAGATAGTTCCTGTATAGTAAGACTGTCCTCTTACAAGTGTCGGGTCGAATTTGATATTAAATTCGCATTCCTTTGCAGTCTCAACGCTGGAAATGATCATTTCCATACTATCTGCTGTCTCTCCACTTAAGCAGTCTCCTAATTTTTCTTTCAGAAAACGGATACCTGTCACATCCGGTGCAACATCCTGAAACAGCTGAAGATAAGTCTCTACATTTTCCTTTGCATATCCCATCTCTTCCAGTTCTTTTGCAACGCCTTCTGCCCCGATCTTGTCCATCTTATCCAGGATAATGAAGACTTCATCATAGTCTTCCTCACGGAAGCCACTATATGCAGCCATTGCCTTCAGTATGTTACGGTCATTGATACATACCGTAAAGTTCTGGAAGCTTAACTTTCCAAGCATAGCTGTGGTTGCAAGAATCAGCTCAATCTCTGCAAGATTTCCCGGTTCACCCAGAATATCAATATCGCACTGCATGAACTGTCTGAAACGTCCTTTCTGCGGACGGTCTGCTCTCCATACATTCCCGATCTGCAATGCTTTGAACGGTGCCGGAAGCTCATTCGAATGGTTCGCATAATATCTGGCAAGCGGTACGGTAAGGTCGTAACGCAGACCTCCATCCACCAGATCATTCTCTTCTTTTGCTGTATCGATCTTCAGTTTTTCACCTCTTTTTAAAATCTTGAAGATCAGTTTCTCGTTGTCTCCTCCCTGCTTGCTGCACAGGTTCTCGATATGTTCCACACACGGTGTCTCGATGGAACAGAATCCGTATGTCTTATACGTCTCTTTAATAAGTCCGATCAGGTAATCACGGATCTCCATCTCACGTGGGAGCATGTCTTTCATACCGGTAACCGGTTTTTTCTTTAATGCCATAACCATTCTCCTTTGCGTTCTATCATTTCGTCGATCCTGTCGATATAGGCATCTACTGCCTTGACATTCTCCTGACGGATCAGACGTGTCATTTTCTTCTTTTTACTGCCCGGCATAGGAATCGGATTCTTTAATACGATTTTTGTCGACGCACCTGCGCCTGCGGCAATAATAGATTGTTTTTCTTCCATAATAAGTATATTGTATATTCCGGCTTTGTCAACCTTTGCATAGCCAACATTTTCAAAATTCCCTGCAATATTCTTCTGTCTGTACAGATAATACGGGAAAAGTTCCATCTCTTCTGCTGTTTTTGCTGCCTTTTCGATCATGCCGGAAAGGATGTCATGTGTCTCCTTCACATCCCGGTGTAAATCTCTCATTTCCATTCTGGCCGCTCTCTTGATTGCCAGTGAATGCACCGTCAGACTGTCCGGCTTCATCTGAGCGATCTGAGCCAGTGTATCTTCCATATCAGAAATATCTTCCCCCGGAAGTCCTGCGATAATATCCATATTGATATTATCGAATCCGGTCTCTCTGGCCAATGCATAGGCCTCTTTTATCTCTTCTACGGTATGCTTTCTTCCGATCGCATCCAGTGTCTTCTGCTGCATGCTCTGCGGATTGATGGAAATCCTGGTAATGCCGTGGCTCTTTATGACCTTTAATTTTTCTTCTGTTATGCTGTCTGGTCTTCCTGCTTCTACAGTATACTCCAACAGATGTTCTCTCGAAAATTTCTCATCAATCCATCCCATCAGTCGTTCCAGCTGCTCTGCCGTCAGAGTAGTCGGTGTACCTCCGCCGATGTAGATTGTATTCAGCTTCTTATTTTTTGAACGCTCTGCGATAAATTCCAACTCTTTACAAAGTGTATCTACATATACATCTACTTTTTCTTTCCAGCGATCCAGCGGTCCGGAACTGAAAGAACAATAAGAACAGACCGACGGACAGAACGGGATTCCTACATACAAGCTGTACCCTTCTTCATAATCCAGTTCTTCCAGAATCTTCCGCTCCCTCTCGGCAATCTCCCATGCAAGCACTGCCTTTTCTTTTCTTACTCTTGCGCTTTCCCATGCCCATCTGATATAATCTTCTTTTTTCCAGCCGGCTTCCAGCTTCTGCATAGCAAGCTTGGTCGGACGTACGCCTGTAAGCACTCCCCACGCAAGTGGTTCTCCGGTGATCTTCTCCAGTTGGTCATACAGATTCAGGTCTGTCTGCCGCTTTTTCTCCGTTTGCAGATTCTCCGTTTCTGCAAAAATTTCCTGACCATCCGGTAATTGTACCGTTACATAATTAGAGGCTTCTTCATCCGTCTTGCAGGATACTTCCTGCGACGGATAAAAAGCCTTTAATATATGATACGCATTATAAGTATAAGACTCGCTTTTACATATAATCTGAATCATTTTAATTCTCCATTCTGTTTTTTATCACTGTCTTTTGCCAACATTCATTATATAAATGGATTATGGAGTTTTTCATAACCGATCGTCGTTTCTTCCATATGCCCCGGATATACATGTGTCTCTTCCGGCAATACCAACAGTTTCTCCTTTACAGAACGAACCAATGCCGATGCACTTCCACCCGGGAAGTCTGAACGGCCAACCGATGTCTGGAATAATGTATCACCGCTAAAGAGAACACCTTCCTGTTCCATATAATAACAGCATCCACCCGGTGTATGTCCCGGTGTATGGATCACACGGAACTGAAAACCTGCAATTTCCAGCTGTTGCCCATCACTGACCGGAACCGCCTCCTCAAACCGGTATCCTCCACGCACATATGCAGAAGACAGATTACTTTCACCGTCCGTCATCATCGGAAGGTCCGCTTCTTCTACATATACCGGAACTTTTACGTCTTCCATCACATCAGAAAGTCCCATAATATGATCAAAATGTGCATGTGTCAAAAGCACCGCTTTCAGTTTCAGTCCCTGCTCCTTTACCGCATTCTTTACCTTCGCCGGATAAGCTCCCGGGTCAACCATGACCGTCTCTTTTGTCTCTTCGTTGATTACCAGATAGCAATTCGTACCAATCATTCCAACTACGTATTTCTTTATCTTCATACTTTTAGCCTGTTGCCCTTTCTATATCAATGATTCCGGAAAGCTGCTGCAATTTCTTCACGATACGCTCCAGTTCTTCACGGCCGTGAACGATGAATCCCATCTCAATTGTTGCTGTTCCCTTCTTACTGGTACGGACATTCATAGATTTGACATCCACATTCTCTTCTGTGAAAATTCTGGAAATCTCCATCAGAAGCCCCTGCTGGTCATTGGCATACATCTTGATCTCGGCAAGATACTGACCTCCTGATTTTTCTGTCACTTCCGTCTCCCACTCTGCCGGAATCAGTCTTGCGCGTTCCGCTTCGGACAGATGTATCATATTGATACAGTCTGTACGGTGAATGGACAGACCTCTTCCACGGGTAACGAATCCGATAATCTCATCTCCCGGTACCGGATTACAGCATCTGGAAAAACGGACCGCCATATCATCAATTCCCTTGACTACAATACCGCTCTTGGACTTGGCAATATGCACCTTATTTTTTGCAGCCTCAGCCACTCTCTCCAGAACAACTTCATCCGTAATTGCCTGTCTGTGATCTTTTCCATACTCTTCTGCAAGCCGGTTTACTACCTGTCCTTCTTTTAATCCTCCGTGACCGATTGCCGCCAGCACAGATTCCCAGTCTTTGAATCCATATTTTTTCTGCACGATCTCCTGGTACTTCGGCTGAATAATATTTGTAAGATTGATACTCTTTGCCTTGCAGTATGTAGCGATCATATCCTTTCCACGGATGATATTACTTTCTTTGAATTCTTTTTTAAACCACTGGTTGATCTTGTTCTTTGCCTGTGTACTTTTTACAATATTCAGCCAGTCCCTGCTTGGCCCCTTGGAATTCTGTGAAGTCAGGATCTCAATTCGATCCCCGTTCTGAATTTTATAATCGATATTGACCAGTTTTCCGTTCACTCTGGCTCCAACCATCTTATTTCCAACTGCACTATGGATCGCATAAGCAAAGTCAATCGGCGTCGAACCATTCGGCAAGTTCTTGACATCTCCCTGCGGTGTAAAGCAATACACATCTTCTGCAAACAGATCAAGGTCACCTTTGATCAGATTCAGGAATTCCCGGTTATCCGACATGTCTCTCTGCCATTCCAGGATCTGGCGCAGCCAGCTTAACTTCTCTTCTTCCTGTGCTTCAACACTCTTCTTACCGTCATTCGACTCTTTATATTTCCAATGCGCCGCAATACCATATTCAGCTGTCTTATGCATCTCTTCTGTACGGATCTGGATCTCGAACGGCTGTCCGACCGAACTCATCAGCGTTGTATGCAGTGACTGGTACATATTCGGTTTTGGCATTGCAATATAATCTTTAAATCGTCCCGGGATCGGCGTATACATCTCATGAATCACACCGAGTGCCGCATAGCAGTCCTTTACAGATTCTACGATAATACGGACTGCGAACAGATCATAGATCTGATCTACTGTCTTATCCTGATTGACCATCTTTTTATAAATGCTGAAGAAATGTTTGACACGCCCGTTGACTTCTGCTTTGATGCCCGCATTCTTCATATGTGTCGACACTTCATCTACAATCTGCTCTACAAATTCTTCCCGCTCAGTCTTTCTGGCATTGATCTGATTCACCAGATCATAGAACACTTCCGGCTGTGAATACTTAAGTGCCAGATCATCCAGTTCTGTCTTGATCTTGGAAATTCCAAGACGCTGTGCGATCGGTGCGTAAATGTCCATCGTCTCTTTTGCTTTTTCTTTCTGTTTCGCCGGTGTCATAAACTGCAGTGTACGCATATTATGCAGACGGTCTGCAAGTTTGATGATGATGACTCGGATGTCCTTTGCCATTGCCAGGAACATCTTTCTTAAATTTTCTGCCTGTACCTCCAGTTTATCCGAAGAATAAGAAAGTCTTCCCAGCTTGGTAACTCCATCTACCAAAAGTGCTACTTCTGCTCCGAATTCCTTTCGGATATCTTCTTCCGTAAACTTTGTATCTTCAACCACATCGTGCAGCATTCCTGCAGCGATCGTCTCTTTATCCATCTCAAGATCTGCCAGAATGATCGCTACCCATAACGGATGGATGATATATGGCTCTCCGGATTTTCTGCGCTGATCTCCATGTGCTTCAACTGCCAGCTTATAAGCTTTCTCAATCAGGGAAACATCTGTGGACGGATGATACTTTCGGATACGGGCAATCAACATGTCATACAACCGGTCCGGATCTTCATAATCTTCCTGCGATTTCACCGCATGTCCGTCTACGACCGCAAGTCCTTTTGTATGGTCTTTCGTCAGGGCTTCCGGTGCAATCCGGTTGTCCAGTGATTCATATGTTGTCTTGTCTGACATATCAACGCCTCCTTCCCTTGATGCTTCTATTATTTACCCGGATATGTGATCACGGCATCCACATCATATCCTTCTAATCGCTCTCTTCCCTTTAATCCCGCAAGTTCCATAAGAAATACCGTCTTTACCACTTTTCCGCCAAGTCCTTCGATCAGTTTTACCATTGCTTCATTGGTTCCGCCTGTTGCGATCAGGTCGTCAATGATAACCACTCTTTGTCCCGGTTTGATCGCATCTTTATGCATCTCGATCGTAGCAGTACCATATTCCAGTTCATATTCAACAGAAACAGTCTCGCAAGGGAGCTTTCCTTTTTTTCTGATCGGGATAAATGGCTTATGCAGGTTATATGCAATCGGAACTCCAAAAATAAATCCTCTGGATTCCGGTCCTACAACCACATCAAACTCTACGTCTTTTAATTTTTCCTGCATCAGATCTATTGCCAGATGTAACCCCTCCGCATCCTGAAGAATGCTTGTTACATCTCTGAATATAATTCCCGGTTCCGGAAAATCCGGAATGCTTCTTACATACTCTTCTATCGCTTTCATGATACTCTCTCCATTTCTGTCTAAAATATAACTTTAAGTATAGCATTACTTTTTCTAATTTTCAATCTATGGTTTAACGGTAATGCGTCACCACAATCTGTGGTGTCTTTTTCCCCATATATTCATTAATATCCGGATAATATGTCATCGAAATCCGGATCTGTCTGCCACGGCCTTTTAAGAGTGCATCCACTTCTGTCTTTCCATACTGTTCTTCCAGTTTGCTCAGAAAATCATCTGCATGATGGAACAGCATTGCTTCGATCCTGCATCCATTCACATCCTGCACCTGTAATTTCAGTACATTTCTATTCTTCCCAAGAATTCTTGCACCAAGTAATGTGACATCGCGTGCTGCAAATACCGGTTTTGTATTTCCTTTTCCAAATGGTTCCAGAAGTTCCAGTTCTTTCACCAATCCTTCCGTCACACATCCGAACGGCATCTCCATATCGATAGTTACTTTTTCTTTCATCTCTTCTTCGGTCAGCGTACAGTTTTTATTCAACATCTCACGAAATTTCCCGACATTCTCTTTCGGAAGTGACAATCCGGCTGCCAGCCGGTGTCCGCCAAACTTCGTCAGCAATTCTTTGCATTTATTCAGTTCTTCATACATGTGGTATCCGTCGATCGACCTGCCGGATCCTTTCACTCCTTCTTCTGCATCCGTCAGTACAAACACCGGTTTATAATAGTTCTCTCTTATCCTTCCGGCGACGATACCTGCCAGACTTTCATGACAATCCGGAAGATAAACGACCAACACCTTGTCCTTGGAAATGGTTGTTGTCTCCACCTGCTCTTCTGCCTGTTTTACAGCCTCTTCCGTCATATCCTTCCTGCTGTCATTCAACGCTTTCAAGTCTCCTGCAAGGATATCTGCCTCCTTCTGCGTTCCTGCTCTCAGTAATTCCAGCGCACGTTTTGCTGTATCCAATCTTCCGCTGGCATTGATACATGGCCCGAGTACAAAACCGATATGATAAGAATTCAGGCTGTTCTTGTCAATCCCTGTACACTCGATCAAAGCTTTCAATCCCGGATTCTTTGTGCGTCTCAGCATCTGAAGACCTTCTTTGACAAAAATACGGTTCTCATCTTCCAGATCCATCACGTCTCCGATCGTAGCGATCGCAACATTTTCGATCAGATCATCCAGATCCGCCGAATCCTTTCCCATACTCTCCCACAATGCCTCCATCAGCTTGTATGCAACCGCAGCACCGCAGAGTCCTTTAAATGGATAGAGACAATCCGGCTGCTTAGGATCCATAACCGCATCTGCCGGCGGAATTCTGTATCGTTTTTCTCCATCCTGTTCATCAAACGGGACCTCATGGTGATCTGTTACGATCACTGTCATCCCCATTTCTTTTCCATACGCGATTTCATCTGCTGCCGCGATCCCATTATCACAGGTAATGAGCGTATCTACACCGGCTTCATAAGCTCTTTCGACCAGATGCCTGTTCAGTCCATATCCGTCACTGATACGGTCTGGTATATCACTGTCCACATCCGCACCGAGACGTTCCAGTCCTTCCAGCAGAATGTAAGTTGCATTCACTCCGTCTATATCATAATCTCCGATCACCCGGATTTTCTTATCTTCCAGGATCTTCTCTTGCAGAATATCGATTGCTTTATCCATATCTTTCATCAGCATTCCATCATACAGATCACTGATTGTTCCATTCAGATAGCGGTCAACCGCTTCTTCCCCGATCACATCCCTGTTCCGGATCAGACATGCCAGCCGCGGGCTGATCTGGTATTTTTTCCCTATTGCCTCAAAATCTGCGCCTTTCCGCAGCAGAACCCATCGTTCCATTGTTGTCGCTCCTTTGTCTCTTCAGTCTAAGTACAATTACTTTTTAATTTTAAAAAAGCAGTTATACCCTGTCAACAGGCATAACTGCTTTTCAAATCATTTTCTGATTTATTTTTTCTTTTTGTTTGTTGCTTTTTTAGAGACTTTTGTTTTCATAACATACCACAGGGCTCCTGTGATACATACGGAAGAATATCCTCCGCAGATGATACCTGCCATAAGCGGTGCTGCAAATTCACGAATAGAACTTACACCCATAATAAACAGAACAAATACCATGATAAATGTCGTCAACGATGTATAAATACTTCTTGTCAACGTCTGTGTTATACACTTATTTACCACTTCAGCCAGATCATCGTTTCTCTTCATCAGTGGAAGTTCCTCACGGATTCTGTCAAAGATTACAATCGTTGCATTGATGGAATAACCGACAATCGTCAGCATACATGCAATAAATGTTGTTCCCACTGAGATTCTGGATGCCGCATAGAATGCAAGTACCACCAGAACGTCATGTAACAGTGCCGCAACCGCACTTGTAGCAAAACGTACATCTTTGAAACGGAACCAGATGTAAAGCAGCATAAAGATTGTTGCCACGATCACGGCAATTACTGCATCACGACGCATCTCACCACTGATCGTAGAACTTATATTTTCAGCTGTGATATCGGATTCTTTCACTCCGAATGTAGTTTTCAGTGCTTTGTTGACCTGCTCACGTTTCGCAAGACTTAATGTCTTTGTTTTAATAATGACCTGTTTGGTTCCGGACACCTTCTGTGTCTGAATGTTGTGGTCTCCTGTAATCTTTTCTACTACAGGAACAATCTCTTCATCGATCTCATCGATAGAATAATCTTTGTCAAATTTCACATTCATAGAAGTTCCGCCCTGGAAATCCAGACTGTATGCCAGTGCTCCATTTCCCTTTGCCGAATTGACTCCCATGATCACAAATCCTGCAAGGATCAGTGCAATGGAAACGCTGAAGAATATCTTCTTCTTTCCGAGGAAATTCACCGGCTTTCTTTCTTTCATCTGATGATAATACAGACTCTCTTTGCGGATTCCGATTCCATAGAATGCATATACGATCATACGTGTGATCACCAGTGCGGTAAACATGGATACCACAATACCGATTGCCAGTGTCTGTGCGAATCCTTTTACTGTTCCGGAACCTTTGAACCACAGAACCGCTGCTGCAATCAGGGTTGTTACGTTACCGTCAACGATAGCTGACATTGCTTTCTGGAATCCTGCCTTGAGTGATGACTTCACAGTTTTTCCTTTCGCCATCTCTTCACGCACACGGGCAAAGATAATAACGTTCGCATCCACCGCCATACCAATACTTAAAATGATACCTGCAATACCCGGAAGGGTTAAGGTTACATCAAATGCATTCAGGATCACCAGTACAATCTCTGTATAGATCAGCAGTGCAAGACTGGATGCCAGTCCCGGAAGCCTGTATACCAGAATCATAAACAGGAATACCAGGATCAGACCGATCACTCCCGCCTTCAGACTTGTGCTAAGTGCCTGTTCTCCAAGTTGTGCTCCGACTACATTCGAACGTAATTCTTCCAGTTCCAGTTTCAGTCCACCGATACGGATCGTTGATGCCAGATTATCAGCTTCTTCGTATGTGAAGTCTCCAGTAATATAAGCCTGTCCGCCTGTGATCGCAGACTGGACAACCGGACTGGAGATGGTCTCACCGTCATAAATGATCGCAATCTGTTTTCCGATATTGTTCTGTGTTGCTGTAGCAAATTTCTTTGTTCCTAATTTTGTCAGGTTCAGTTCTACGGAGTATTCTTTATTCCCCATATCATCCTGACCACTCTTTGCAGATGCACTCTTTACATCGGTTCCTGTAAGGACCGTCTCACCATCTGCCGTCTGGAAAGAAAGGGAACCTGGTTTTCCAAGTTCATCCAGAATCTTATTGGCATCTGTAACACCAGGAATCTCGATATTGATTCGGTCGTCTCCCTCCTGGTATACACTTGCTTCTGTACTGTACTGCTCTACTCGCTTTTGCAGCTTATAGATTGTATCACTCATCTCTTCTTTGGTCGGATTCTTATCTTTTACCTGATAAGTGATGCTGACACCACCGGCAAGATCCAGACCAAGTTTGATGTTCTTCATCGCACCGGTCTTAGATTTTCCAATTCCTGTGATAACAGTAAAACCAAGACCGACGATGAGAATTACAGTCAGAAGCAGACTCAGTATGCTTTTTGACTTTTTCATCGTTCTCCTACACATCCTCTCGAATTATTTATTCTTCTGCAAGTGCAGCCTTCATCATGATCGCACACTCTACACGCTTCCTTTGCATCTCACAGCCGATCTCATAGGTATCATGGATCGTACCGTGGAAATTGTAAGAGTTTGCCATACATCCACCACTGCAATAGAATTTTGCAAAACAGTTTCTGCATTTATCTTTCGAATACACATTACAGCTTCTGAAATCGTCCGCGATCTCCGGCTTCACGATTCCATCGTCCACATTACCCATCAGAAACTCTTCCTGTCCGACGAACTGATGGCATGGATAGAGGTCGCCCCATGGTGTAACAGCCAGATACTCTGTTCCGGAACCACATCCGGATAAACGTTTTGCCACACACGGACCACCGTTTAAATCTATCATAAAATGGAAGAAATTGAAGCCTTTTCCCTCTTTCTCGCGTTCGATCATCATCTTCGCAAGTTTGTCATATTCCTCCATGATCTTAGGAAGATCTTCCTCCCTGATCGCATACGGATCACTTTCATCTCCAACGACCGGCTCGATCGACATCTGTTTGAATCCAAGATCTGCAAAATGCATAATATCATTGGAAAAGTCCAGATTGTTTCTTGTAAATGTTCCACGGATATAATATTTTTCCTGATTTCTGCTTTCTGCAAGCTTCTGGAATTTCGGAACGATCAAATCATAGCTTCCCGTTCCGTTACGGAACGGACGCATCTGGTCATTGATTTCCTTTCTTCCATCCAGACTTAATACAACATTGTCCATCTCTTTATTTACAAATTCCTGGATCTCATCATTTAAAAGGACACCGTTGGTCGTAACGGTAAAACGGAAATGCTTGTTGTGGATCTTCTCCTGTTCTCTTCCGTAAGCCACCAGATCTTTTACAACCTGCCAGTTCATCAGAGGTTCCCCTCCGAAGAAGTCAACTTCCAGGTTGCGGCGGTTTCCGGAATTTGCGATCAGGAAATCCAGTGCCTTCTTACCCACTTCAAAACTCATAAGTGCACGTCTTCCGTGGTACTCTCCCTCTTCTGCGAAGCAATATTTACAGGCAAGGTTACAGTCATGTGCAATGTGCAGGCACAATGCTTTTACGACCGTTTTCCTCTTCTTCACCTCTTCAATCATGCATTCGTATGTATCTTTTACAAATAACTGTCCGCCTTCTGTCAGCTCGATCACATCTGACAATGCATCTTCGATATCTGACGCTTCGTATTTATTTCCAAGTGACTGCAGAAGCTGATCTTTTACACCTGTTTCTTTTAATGTTCCGGCAGTTGGTTCTGTCTCTGATCCGTTCAATTTTGCGATTACATCATAACAGACATCATCTACCACATGTACAGAGCCGCTGTACACATCCATAACGATATTGTATCCATTATTACGGTACTGATGAATCATATCTGGTACCCCTTTCTTGTTTTTCATATTCTATATCGGAAAATTCCTGTTATTTCTCTGATTGTCTGAAATCTCATGCTGTCAGATAATTCCATGAACAGCAAGAAACAGCGACCCTAAAGACCGCTGTCCCGAGTATCCATATGATTTTAAATTATTTGTTCTGTTCGCAAGTCTGATTTCCTACTGTGCAGGATGTCTTACATGCTGACTGGCATGATGTCTGACATTCGCCACAGCCACTTTTTTTCAGGTTGCTGTTCATAGGTTTATTCAATGATTTTACATGTTTCATGTTCATGTCCCTCCTTACTATTGCTTAACTTATATTATTATAACATTTCAATATAGGTTTCGCAATCCTTTTCTTAGGATATCATTCCGCCGGCCATGCCGCCTCCCGCACACAACGCAAATGTCACCAATATCTCTGTACTGCTTCCATGAAATGTACGGTAGATTCCGACTGTGACAAGCAAAAGTAACGCAAAATACAATATTCCCAGAACAATTCCCCACAGGAACCGCCTGACTTTTGCAAGTTTTCCCACCACAAGTCCGCCGGTAAATGTCGAGATCAGATAGACTGCCGTCACTCCTGCCGTCACCGCGCCTTCATTTAATTCGAATTTATAAAGAGCCAGCGCCAGTATTATCAGAAGAATACCTGTCACTACATATGCCGCAAGAAGAGCTTTCACCATCCACATGATCCATACTTCATTTTGTTCTTTTTTTCTCATCTGCTCCCTCCTCATCTATCACAGATTATGAAGAGAGACTCTCATTTATGCTTCTGTTCTGTCCATAATTGTTCTATTGTTCCATCTGTTTTCCCAGAACCTTCGCTGTATATTCCGCAAGGCAGATTTCTCTTTCTTCAAACAGGTCTTTCTGATCCATGTTCAGCAGGAGTACCGCCCCGATCACATCCCCCGCACACAGGATCGGACTGATCACCTCCTGACTGTAAGGTTCTGTTTTGCTCACCACCGGCACATATCTTTTTTCTCCTGCTTTTGCATTCTGCGTCTTTCTTTCCTTCAGAAACTCTCCGAGTTCCCTTGTTATATCTTCATCCTGCAGCTCTTTCTTCCCGTTTCCTGCCGCTGCGACCACCTGATCCATATCACAGATTCCTGCCAGACATCCCAGCATCTGCGACAGACTTTCTGCATACTGTTTGGCGAATGCCGATAATTCTCCGATCGGAGAATATTTCTTCAGAATAATCTCTCCTTCCTTGTCCGTGAATATCTCCAGTGGGTCGCCTTCCCTGATCCTCAGTGTTCTTCTGATTTCTTTTGGAACGACTACACGTCCCAGATCATCGATCCTTCTTACGATTCCTGTTGCTTTCATAGCATTTATCTTCCTCCTGTTTTTTCTGTTTTTTTCTGTTTTTTCCATATTTTCTAACATATGGTTAGTATGCTGAGAAAAAGATGGAATTATTCATTCTGATATTAGACTGGATATTTTTTCAATAGTTTTGTATAATAGTTGGAAGAAAATATTAGGAGGAATGAATCATGAGTAAAATTGATGAAGTACGTGCTGATATGGTCAAAGCCATGAAAGCAAAAGACAAAGACACAAAGGAAACTTTATCCATGCTGCTTGCAGCTCTTAAGAATAAAGCAATCGACAAACGTGCGGATCTGACACCAGAAGAAGAGACACAGGTTATCTTAAAAGAGATCAAGCAGACAAAAGAGACACTCGATATGACTCCTGCAGACCGTACAGAGATCATCGAAGAATGCAATAAGCGTCTTGCAGTTCTGGAACAATATGCTCCTAAGATGATGGATGAAGCAGAGATCAAAGAAGTTGTTGCTTCTGTTCTTGCAGAAATGGGACTGGATGCTCCTACTGCAAAGGATAAAGGAAAGATCATGAAAAACCTGATGCCTAAAGTAAAAGGCAAGGCAGACGGAAAGCTCGTTAACGAGATCGTATCTGCTTTTATGAATTAAGACAGTACCATTATTAATGGGCGGCACCCGGTTGGATGCTGCCCATTCTTCTTATCTCTATTCGTCTTAGTTACCCGAAGCACTGTCTGTGCTTGTTCCGGTTGTACTTGTATCTTTGGCTTTTACGCTCAATTTCGTGAAATCAATCTTATTCCATGTTCCTTTGTGAACAGTGATTTTTTCCTCTTTCTTCCATTTCTTTAATACTTTTTTATAGTATTTATCCTGTTTCTCTGTGAGCAGGGACTGTTTCTTGGTCTCTGTGGCTGCTTCATCATTGAGGCTTGTAACTTTTGCCACATAGCATGCGGTATCACTTTCAACCACACCCGTAAGCTCACCTTCTCCCAATTTGTCTGCTGCTTTTACAACTTCTTTAGACGGACTTACAGAATCCGAATCAAACGTTGCATCTTTTGCTTCGGTTCCCTGTTCGGTTGCATAGGATGCAAAATCTTCCGCCGTCTTTGCTCCCTCTGCAAATGCCGCAGCTTTTTCCTTTACCTGCTTCTTCTCATCATCGGATACAGTCGTATCTGATGAATCGGACGAATCTGATGATGTAGTATAATCAAACTCCACATACTGCATATGCTTCTGTACTGCTTCTTCATCTGTTACATTCACATTTGCTTCCGCTACGATTGCCGAACGCATCTTCTGCTCGATCACCATCAATGTCATGACACGTTTTACATTCTCTTCGGAACCAGATACCTTGTCTTTTTTCTTCTGGGAGTTGGCCTTGTCAAATTCTTCAGCCGCATCATTGATTGCTTTTTTATCTGCTTTTGTAAGCTTTACGTCATAATCCTTCATATGCTTTTCCAGAAGTGCCATATTCTTCAGATCATCCAGCAAAGTTTCTTTGATCGATTCTTCATAGGTCTTGCCGTCTGACGCATTTTTCGTCCACATATCATCTCCGCCGAAATAACTCGCAAAGTATGTTTCATACTGAGCCTGTGTATATCTTGCATAGAAATTTGCAACACCTGCCGTGATCTCTTCATCTCCTGCTTTTACGACCACCGCATCATCCTTCAACGATCCACATCCGGTAAGTGATGCTGCCATAATCCCTGCCAGCGCTAATATTAATGCTCTTTTTTTCATTTATCCTAACCTGCCTTTATTTGCTTAATGGGTCAATTATACCGCTTTTTTCTCCGCCTATCAATCCTTTCAACCCATTTAACACATTTTTCGTAATTTCCAGTGCATCTGTCTGCTTCTCTTTCAGATTTCTTCTCTTCTTCTCATAGATAAAACACGGCTGGGCTCCGTCTGCTTTGAATGTCAGTTTCCCACGGAAATCTTCGATCAGCTTTGGAATCCGTTCCGGATGTACCTTCGCTTTTTCATACATGATAAATGTGTAAACCTCTCCCTTTTGTTCGACAGCCGTTACATACAACTGATGTGCCTGTGCTTTCAATGCGGCAACTTCCAGAAGTTTCTCCACCTTCTTCGGAATATCTCCAAACCGGTCTGTCAGTTCTTCTGCCATATCTTCCATTTCTTCCCGGCTCTCAATTGCAGCGATTCGTTTATAGACATCCAGTTTCTGGTATTCATTCGAAATATAAGATGCCGGAATAAATGCATCCACATTCAGATCCATCGTAGTTGTGAAGGTCTCCTCTTCTTCCATCTCACCTTTCAGATGCTTCACCGCTTCGTTCAACATCTTACAGTAAAGGTCATATCCGACCGCCTCCATATGACCATGCTGCTCCGCACCCAAAAGATTTCCCGCTCCACGGATTTCCAGGTCACGCATCGCAATCTTGAATCCTGAGCCAAGGTCCGTGAATTCACGGATAGCAGCCAGCCTCTTTTCTGCCACTTCTCTTAACATCTTATCTCTCCGGTAGAGAAGGAATGCATATGCCATGCGGTTGGAACGTCCGACACGTCCGCGCAGCTGGTAAAGCTGTGAAAGTCCAAGCCGGTCTGCATCATGAATGATCATCGTATTTGCATTTGAGATATCCAGTCCGGTCTCTATGATCGTTGTGGATACCAACACATCGATCTCTCCGTTGATAAAGTCGTACATGATCCTCTCCAGTTCATGCTCCCGCATCTGTCCGTGCGCATAGGCAACCGACAGATCCGGCACCAGCTTCTGCACATGTCCTGCTACCTCATCGATATCTTCCACACGGTTATAGACATAGTATACCTGCCCCTGTCTTGCACATTCCCGTTCGATTGCTTCACGTACCATCTCGTCATTATATTCCATAACATATGTCTGGATCGGCATACGGTCATTCGGTGCTTCCTCCAATACACTCATATCGCGAATACCGATCAGGCTCATATGAAGTGTTCTCGGGATCGGAGTCGCTGTAAGTGTCAATACATCTACATTTTCCTTCAATTTCTTGATTTTTTCTTTGTGCTGAACACCGAACCGCTGTTCTTCATCGATGATCAGAAGCCCCAGATCTTTGAATTTCAAGTCTTCACTCAGTACCCGATGTGTTCCGATAATGATATCTACCAGTCCCTTTTTCGCATCCTCGATCGTCTTTTTCTGCTGTGCCGGTGTACGGAATCTGCACATCAGGTCAATCCGCACCGGGAACTCTTTCATACGCTGTACGAATGTCCGGTAATGCTGCTGTGCAAGAATCGTTGTCGGAACCAGATAGACTACCTGCTTACTCTCCTGTACAGCTTTGAATGCCGCACGGATTGCAACCTCCGTCTTACCAAATCCAACATCCCCACAGATCAGACGATCCATGATCTTATGACTTTCCATATCTTTTTTTACAGCCTCGATCGCCATCATCTGATCTTCCGTCTCTTCAAACGGAAACATCTCTTCAAATTCTCTCTGCCATACTGTATCTTCTCCGTAGACATAACCATCCTGCTCCTGTCTTGCCGCATACAGCTTCACCAGATCTCTTGCAATCTCTTTTACGGCACCGCGCACCCTGGTCTTGGTCCGATTCCACTCCTGGGTTCCCAACTTATTCAGCTTTGGTTTCTTTGCATCGGCACTGGCATATTTCTGTATCAGATCCAGCTGTGTTGCCGGGATATAGAGATTCCCGCCCTGTGCATACGAGATTTTCATATAATCTTTTGAAATCTTGTCTACAACGATCTTTTCAATTCCCTGATAGACGCCTACACCATGATTCTCATGAACAACATAATCTCCCGGCTTCAGTTCCGAAAAACTCTGGATCTTGCGTCCTTCATAAGTCTTTCTTTTTTTCTTCTTTTTTCTTTTTCCGAAAATGTCCGACTCTGCGATCACAGTGAATTTAAGCATTGGATATTCATACCCTTCCGCAATGTATCCATATGCCGTCATAATTTCTCCAGGCTTTACTTCGCGGTCCAATTCTTCACCGTAATAACTGCTTAGATTATAATCTCTTAAATCTTCCGCCAGCCTCTTTGCACGGGTTCTCGATCCTGACAGCAGGACTACCCTGTATCCGTTTCTTTTCAGTCTCTTAAGATCCTGTGTCAGCATCTCAAAACTGTTATTGTACGGATTCACACTCTTAGCCTGGATTTCATAAGATTCTCTTACTTCCAATCCCCTGCACTTCATCTCTAACGCAAAAAAGCCGATACTGCTGTAAGTATTGATCTTCTTCAGGATATCTGCAACCGGAAATATCTTTGCCTCTTCCTCTTCCAGTTCATACCCGTTCTCCAGACGCTTTTTCTGCGCTTCCAAAAACTCTTCTTCAATATTCTGTCCGCGCTCCACAAGACGCACCGGTTCATCCAGAAAAAGAATGGTATCTTCTTTCGAAAAATAATCCAGGAACGATACTCCCTTCTCTTCTCCCTGCGGAAATTCCACCGCCGGATAGATGGTAATTTCTGTCATATTCTCAATGGACCGCTGACTCTCCACGTCAAAAGTCCGGATAGAATCCACCTCATCTCCCCAAAATTCAATCCTTACCGGAAACTCCTCCGTCAGTGGATAGATATCCAGTATTCCTCCCCGCACTGCAAACTGCCCCGGGCCTTCTACCTGTACTTCCCTGTCATACCCTACATCAGAAAGTCTCTCTGCCATCTCGTCCAGTTTAAGGACACTGTCGTTTTGTATCTTCAGTACTTTTTCTTCAATACTCTCTTTTGGTGCGAGGTGATCCATGAACCCATCCAGACTTGTCACAATCGTCACAGGTGTTCCGGAAAGCACTGCCTGGATTCCTTCCATTCTCTGCTTCACCAGCTCTTTACTACGGATATCTGCTTTATAGAACAGAAAATCCTTTGCCGGATACAGATAAGTATTGTTGTCCAGGAATCGGTATTCTTCATATATCTGTTTTGCTTTTGTCTCACTGGAACAGGCGATGACCTTGTATTTACAGCCATCGCCAATTGCATACATCATATGAGATTTCTGGGAATTCACACATCCGCATACACGGATCATTCCTGCATCTTTTTTCTTATTTTTACAGAGTTCTTCAAACTCTGCAAGTTCTTTTAACGGTCCGATTAAGCCCTGCATCTTTTTATGCCTCCTTAGGCTTTACTTTCCTGTTATACTGGTTCATGGCAGCCTCGATCTCTCCATTTAAGATCATTCCCACCGCATGGTCTGCGCGGTCATATCCCTCTTCCATCAATTCACGATCTTCTTTCGAAAAATGTCCCAGTACATAATCCGCCAGGTCGTATTTCTTTGGCTTCTCCCCAACGCCGATCTTGATTCTCGGAAACACATCGGTTCCAAGGTTGGCAATAATATTTTTTATTCCATTATGCCCTCCGGCGCTTCCTTTCTTACGGATTCTCAACTGCCCTACATCCAGACTGATATCATCATAGATCACAAGAAGTTCGTGTTCTTCATCAATCTTATAATAATTGACCAGTTCTCTTAAGCTTTCCCCGCTCAGATTCATATACGTCTGCGGTTTTACCAGAAGCACCTTCTGTCCCCCGATCATTCCTTTGCCGATCAGTGCTCTTCCTTTTCTTCCGTCTACAGAAATATTATATCTGTCTGCCAACATATCTATGACATCAAACCCTACATTGTGTCTGGTTCCTTCATACTGAAGTGTAGGATTTCCAAGTCCTGCAATAATAAACATAATTTTTCACCTTCCATTTCTTTTATCATTCTACAAGAACCTTTTCCATTTGTCACGGAAAAATTAAACGAATAATTCTTCCACATTTTTCATACATTATAGAAAATGAAACAATCTTTGAAACCAATTACCAGGAGGTCTCACTATGAGTTCCAAAACAAAAATTGTTGTACTTCACATGAAAGAAATCATCTATACCGTTATTTTCGCAGTATTGGCCATTATTCTGATCCTGCTTTTGATATTCATGTTCCGCCCGGAACATCGCTCCGCCTCAAAAGATAACCGGATCTATACTCCGGGAATCTACACCTCAGATATCACTCTGAACAATACTGCGCTGGAAGTTGAGGTGACTGTAGATGAATCCCATATCAATTCCATCCGTTTCACCAATCTGAACGAATCTATCACAACCATGTATCCGTTCATCGAACCTGCGATCGAAGATATTGCCGAACAGGTCTACAAAAAACAGTCACTCGACAATATCCAGTATTCATCTGACACTCCTTACACTTCCCAGCTGATTGTCCAGGCCATTGAAACTGCATTGAAAAAAGCCGGAACTACAAAGTAGTTGCGGCTTTTTCTTACATCTGACAGTGGCCTGTGCGATGCCACCCGGCAGGTACTTTCGTCTTTTTGCTTTTATCCTTCAACGATAAGATAACGACCATCCGATAGCGCAAATACTTCTGATGCATCTTCAATCTCTTCGTCAGACATTCCACTGACATCCATTCCTTCCTGATCAAGGAATTCCCTGACTTCTCCGATATTATCTACGATAGAAGCCATACAGTCCTCCAGAAAAGCCTCTGCCTCTTCCAAAGTCTCTGCAACCGGTTCATCAAACAGCTGTCCCTGATTCAAAATAAACGTCTGCAGACATTCTTCATCATACTCGTACATACATCTCAACCTCCCTTATCGTAATATTACACAAACTGCAACAGTTCATCCGGTCTGTCGATCAGATCATCTACTCCCGCAGTTTCTAACGTTTTTCTGTCCCGGAATCCCCACAACACACCTATCGTCTTAAGGCCTGCATTCCTTCCGGTTGCCGCATCAACTTCTGAATCTCCGATATACAGGCATTCTTCTTTTGATACGTGCATCTGTTCCATAAGATACCATACTCCGTCCGGCTCCGGTTTCCTTCGGATACCTTCTTTCTGTCCCTGTGCATAATCAAACAATTCTTCTCCAAAGATTGCTTTCACAACTTTTACTGTCTGACGGTCCGGCTTATTGGAAAGGACTGCCAGTTGAATTCCTTTATCTTTCAATGCTTTCAACATCTCCGGGATTCCTTCATAAGGTGTTACATGATATGTACAATTCCGGTCAAATATACGTCCGTATATTTCCATCCCCTCTTCAATCCTTGAAGCATCTGTGTCTCCGGCTGCTTTCAGTGACTTTTCTATTAATACCCTGGCTCCATTCCCGACGAACAACCTGCACTGATCTTTTGTGATCTTGGAAAGTCCCATCTCCTCAAGTGTCAGATTTACGGAATATGTCATAGATTCCAATGTATTTGTTAATGTTCCATCCAGATCAAATATACAAGCTTTCATTATACAAATTCCTCCTGCAAATATCATAGTATGAGACCGTCAAAAATGCAATACCAAAAATGCGCCAGCCCTTAGATAAGGTACTGGCGCATAGTTTTCAACGCATTCTTCTCCAGCCTGCTGACCTGAGCCTGGGATATCCGTATCTCCTTTGCAACTTCCATCTGCGTTCTTCCCTGAAAGAACCGGAGCTTGATAATATAACGTTCCCGTTCATCAAGATGCTTCATTGCTTCCTCCAGTGACAGGTCTTCCACCCATTTTTCTTCTTTATTCGTCTGATCACTCAATTGATCCATCACATACAATGCATCTCCACCATCATTATAGACCGGTTCCTGCAGACTCATCGGTATCTGGATTGCATCCAAAGCAAACATAATATCCTCTTTGGATATGCCAATTTCTGTCGCAATTTCCTGCACCGTCGGTTCTTTCTGGTTCTTCTTTCTGTAACTTTCCCTTGCATAGATTGCTTTATATGCCGTATCTCTGAGTGACCGGCTGACACGAATGGAATTGTTATCTCTCATGTACCTTCTGATTTCTCCAATGATCATTGGTACTGCATAGGTGGAAAATTTTACCTCTAATTCTGTATTAAAATTATTAACCGCCTTAATCAGTCCGATACACCCAATCTGGAACAGATCATCCGGGTTCTCCCCGCTTGCCCCAAATCGTCTTATCACGCTCAGGACAAGTCGTAAATTTCCTTTAATGTACTCTTCTTTCGCTTCCCGGTCTCCTTCTTTGATGCGTACAAACAAAGCTTCCTTCTCCTCTTCATTCAGGATAGGAAGCTTTGCCGTATTCACACCACATATTTCTACCTTTCCCTGTGCCATTACAGACCTCCTGTCAGAATCTCATCCATCAGTTTCTATTAAGATGATGCTCCTTATCGCACAGGCTTATGCGGTTTCTTATCAAATAAAAAAAATTTTACTCCTTGACATCTGACAGATTCTGCGTTATCTATCCCACTTATCTGCCAGATTCTGGATCTGGGTCTCGAACTTGGCCATATCTTTATTCGCCAGGCCTTCATTCTTATACACAACGTTCAGCAAACGCTTTGCAGCTGCCACCAGACGATTAAATGCGGATGCACTCTTAAGCTTACTCGGTTTCTCATCTGATTTTTTCGGAATCTTCTGTCCGATCGTTATAATCTCATTTGCTGCGAGATCTACCGTTCCACCTGAATATGGTGCGAATGCCGGACAACCGAATGTATCTTCTACCAATTTTGCAAAATGATCTGTCACTGTATCTTCCCCATGCACAACCATTACGCGGTCCGGTATTTTTTCAAATCCCCTGATCCAGTCCAAAAGACCATTCATATCTGCATGTCCGCTGATCCCTTTCAATACCTCGATTCTGGCATTGACCGTGATATTCTCTCCAAACAGCTTTACACTCTCTGCACCCTCAATCAGTTTTCTTCCAAGCGTTCCGACTGCCTGATATCCCACAAAACAGATCGTGCATTCCGGACGCCACAGATTGTGCTTCAAATGATGCCGGATCCGTCCTGCTTCGCACATACCGGATGCAGACAGGATAACTTTCGGTTTTGTATCAAAGTTGATCTGTCTGGACTCATCACTGGTAATCGTCGTCTTCAGCCCCCGGAACAGCAGAGGATTGATCCCCTGATTTACCAATTCCATTGCTTCCTCATCAAAACATCCTTTGACATTTTTATTAAACACATTCGTCGCTTCGATTGCAAGCGGACTGTCCACATATACTTCAAATCCCGGAAATTCCGGAAGCAGATTCTTTTCTTTGATCTCACGGATAAAGTACAAAATCTCCTGCGTACGTCCAACCGCAAAAGAAGGAATCACCACATTGCCGCCTTTTTGGAATGTCTCTCTCAAAATCCTTGTAAACTCTCCCACATAATCTGGAATATCCTCACCATGTGTACGGTCTCCGTATGTAGATTCGATCACCAGATAGTCTGCCTCTTTTACTAACTGGGGATCTTTAATGATCGGCTGATTAACATTTCCCACATCTCCGGAAAATACAACCTTCTTTGAGACATCTCCTTCGGTTATCCATACTTCAATGCTTGCCGATCCAAGCAGATGCCCCACATCATTGAATCTTACTTCAATTCCGTCACACAACGTAATCTTCTGTCCGTAATCTACCGGTGCCAGAAGCTTCGTTGCGGCATCTGCGTCTGCAACCGTATAAATTGGTTCGTATTCCGGTTCTCCGCTTCTTCTTGCCTTCCTGTTTCTCCATTCCGCTTCAAATTCCTGAATATGTGCGCTGTCACGAAGCATAATATCACAAAGATCTGCCGTTGCAAATGTGGTAATGATCTCCCCGGAAAATCCTTTTTTCACCAGAAGCGGAATATTTCCGGAATGATCAATATGTGCATGTGTCAGAAGAATGTAATCTACATCTCCCGGTGCAACCGGAAGTTCCTGATTCTCGTAAAGATCCGGTCCCTGCTCCATTCCACAGTCAATCAAGATATTCTTTCCGCATGCTTCAAGAAGATGACAGCTTCCAGTCACTTCATGGGCTGCTCCAAAAAAACTAAGCCTCATATGACCAACCCCTTTTTCTTTTTATTGTAGCACATTTTCAGGAATACTTCACCATTTCCCGGCGCAATCTTTGCATAATCTTTTTCTCTAATCTGGATATGTAAGACTGGGAAATACCAAGCATATCTGCCACCTCTTTCTGTGTCTTTTCTTCTCCGTCGGCTGTCCCCAGACCGAACCTCATCCGGATGATCATCTGTTCCCTTCCTGACAGGCGGCTGATTGCTTTGATCAGTACTTTCTTCTCTGCATCATTTTCCAGATCCTTATAGACAGCATCTTCCTCTGTTCCCAAAATGTCCGACAACAGCAGTTCATTTCCATCCCAGTCAACGTTTAAAGGCTCATCAATCGACACTTCCATCTTGGTCTTACTATTTCTCCTCAGATACATCAGAATCTCATTTTCAATACATCTGGATGCATACGTTGCAAGTTTGATATTCTTATCTGGATCAAACGTATTAATTGCTTTTATCAACCCAATTGTACCTATGGAAATCAAATCCTCAACTCCTACTCCGGTATTATCAAATTTCTTTGCAATATACACAACCAGACGAAGATTGTGTTCAATCAGCATTTTTCTTGCCTGTTCATCATTCTCTGTCCCCAGTCCCCGTATTGCTTTCCTTTCTTCCTCTGTTTCCAATGGTGCCGGAAGAATATCTGATCCTCCTATATAATGAATGTCTTTTTTGTCTGAAAAAAAGAGAGACCGGAAATCCGGAATAACTTTCAATTTAAACTGATGTGGAACTGCCACTTTTATCACCATTTTTCTTTCCTCCTGTCAATATATCTGGATTGATAATCATCTGATAATTTTCTGAACCTAATTCTTCTTCACTTACTGCCACTAATGGATGTTCCACATTTATCTTGTTTCCATCCCGTATGATCTGCATCTTATCCAGCCGAAACGCCGGCATCACACCCTCTTTTTTCCCGATGGAATGATAAGAAATATATCTGAATCGTTCCGGTTTCTTTTCCTCTGTCAGTCTTCTTACAGATGCTCTGTCTATAATACTGACAGGATCATTACTGATCGTATCACTCAATGTATTCCCTGTATCTATCAGTCCTCTCAGTCTGTCATTTTTTTTTCCAAAAAACACTTCGACTTCACAGTAACGATTTCCTTTCTCTGAAAAGAATAAAATGATTTTCCAGATTACCGACACGAGGTAGTAACTGATTACAGCCAGTAAAAAGAACATACTTCCCCGCCTTATATACTGTTGAACGAACTGGAACACACCTCCCAGCAGAAATGACTCTATATACAAGAGCACCCATCCTCTGAACAATTCCCGGCCCCATTTTATTCCAAGGCCGGCCTTCATCATTACTACATTAATGACTCCATGAAATACTACAAATCTTAATACCGGTGTTTTCCTGAATATGACAATTGCAATACATGTCATCGCGGCTCCAGTTGCTGCTCCTGCAAAAACCCTTCCATACCCCGCCGGACAGGCAAGTAATTTCTTCAGAAGGATCAAAAGAATCGCATCCATTGTAAAATTCACCATAAAAAACACATCTACATATAATTCATAGTACACATCAGGCCTTCTTTCTCTTTCCGTGCACAGAAATAAATTTGTTGTTTTAAACAAGTAACATTATATAAATTTTTTCAAAAGGATTTTGTCAGATACTGTATGTGATTCCGTTTTTCGTTCGACAGCTCTCGTAACCCTGCGAACATATTAGTAAAACTAAGATACACAAAAAAAGACCGTATACAAGTCAGCTCACGCCAACCTGTGTACGATCTTTCTTATAGTAATGTATGTAAGAGAAACTGCCTGCGGCATATTCTCTGTATTCTAAGTAGTACTATTCTTTATGTGATTATTTTTTAAAGAAATCAGGAATTTTAATTGACTGTTCTTTCACCTTGCTTGTAGGTGTTCTAGGTGTATCCAGTGTAGGAGTGGTTCCACCCATTGGACGTCTTGTTGCAGTTCCCGTTGTCTCTCTCTGTGTTGTTGTTCCGAAATCAAGTCTTGGTGATACCGGACGTTCTGCCTGCGGTGTACGTACTGCCTGCTGCTGTCCATACATTGCACTGCTCTGACGTACTGGTCTCTCATATGCAGATGCATGTCCTTGCTGTCCATGTGGCATCGCAGATGTTCTTCCCTGATTTTCCAGTCTTGATTTTAATTTTGAAGCACTTCCGCCAACATTATGAAGTCCTGTAGCAATTACAGTAATTGTAGCTTCGTCTGCTCTGGAATCATCATACATTGCACCAAAAATGATGTTCGCATCTTCTCCGGCAAGTTCCTGTACATATTCTGCTGCATCGGATGCATCCATAAGTGTGATATCACCGGATACATTGATGATGACATGAGATGCTCCGGCAATAGTTGTCTCCAGAAGCGGACTGGCAACAGCCTGTTTTACAGCTTCCAGTGCTTTATCATCACCACGTCCCTGACCGATACCAATGTGGGCAATTCCCTTATCTGTCATAACTGTCTGTACATCTGCGAAGTCAAGGTTAATCAGTGAAGGTACATTGATCAGGTCTGTGATTCCCTGAATACCCTGCTGTAACACTTCGTCAGCTTTCTTCAAAGCTTCCGGCATTGTTGTACGTCTGTCTACGACTTCCAGCAGTTTATCATTCGGGATTACGATCAGTGTATCTACACTTTCTTTTAATTTTTCAATTCCTGCAAGGGCATTGTTCATACGTGTCTTTGACTCAAAACGGAAAGGCTTTGTTACAACACCAACTGTTAATGCTCCCTGTTCTTTTGCAATGCGGGCAACAACCGGTGTAGCACCTGTTCCTGTTCCGCCGCCCATACCACAAGTTACAAATACCATGTCAGCACCTTTCAGTGCTGCTGATACTTCTTCTGCACTTTCTTCTGCAGCTTTCTCACCAATCTCTGGTCTTGCACCAGCTCCCAGACCTTTTGTGATCTTATCACCGATCTGCATCAATGTCGGAGCTTTACACAGCTGAAGTGCCTGTTTATCTGTATTGATCGCTATAAATTCAACACCGGCAATCTGCTCATCAATCATTCGGTTTACTGCGTTATTACCGCCTCCACCGACTCCAACAACAATTATTTTTGCCGCTGCTTCTGATTCATTTGTTTTAATTTCTAGCAAGGGTTTCTCCTCCTTTGTTATCCTTATTATATATTATACATCCCATTGATAGAGCAAGTGAGATGAACTCAGTTTGCTATATATAGTATATAATATAGACTTTCGTGTAAAATATCAATAGAATTTCTCTAATTTTTCTAATTTTCTTGTGAAATTTCTTTCATCTCAAAAGTAATCGTAGTGTTATTCTCTGAATAGGTCTCCAAATGCAGGATTCCCTCTTTATCACCAAGCTTTTTTAAGATCGGCTTGATCTGAGCAATCTGTTCACCAGATACCTGGCTTCCCAGACAGGCACTTACATTTCCAAATTTCATATAGATCTGCTGCTGTTTTACCGTCACATTTTCCGGATATATCCCATATTTCTGACTTTCTGCACATGCTTCCAGTATTTCATTAAATTTTGTCTGATTTGATGTTCGGATCTGCTTATACAGTTTGCCTGATTTTATCTTCACTCCCTCTACAACCGGTATCTGCGCATCTTTTACCGAAGATTGTTTTACCACAAGTCCACTCTGATCAAAATAACTATAGGTTGTTCCGGTTTTCACGCACCCGGTAATTGCCTTTTCTTTTACCGTAATCTGCAGTGTCCACGGATTTTTCATTCTGACTTTTAAAGAATCCAGACATTTCGGTACGGCTCCTTTTCCCATAGAATATTTTGCAACTACATATAAAGAATTATCCGACAGCTTATCATTCTGCACGCAATTCACAATCTCCTGACTGTCACAGTACTCATTTCCGCTTACTTCTATTTCTTGAATATAGAACAGCAAAATACCTCCAATAATAATGATCGCTGCTGCCAACAGCAGAACAATCACTGCATATACATGATGCTTTTTTCCATTCTTCTTGTTCCCTTGTTTTTTCTTTGGCCTCTGGTTTCCCATATATGATTCAAACTTCCTTTCATCCACATGTATATTATTTTACCAAACATGACACATTCAACACAAGCCCCATTTCAAAAAGCAGGAACATAACCGAAGTTCCTCCATAACTGATGAATGGCAATGTAATTCCCGTATTCGGTATGGTATTTGTCACAACCGCAATATTAAGAATTACCTGTATCATCATGTGTGCCATTGCGCCGGATGCGATCAAAGCTCCCTCCAGATCGGGTGCATGAGATGCAATAATAAAAAAGCGCCATATCAGGATGAAAAATAATAACATTACAAATACTGCCCCGATCAATCCCATTTCCTCACAGATAATAGAAAATATCATATCATTCTGCGCTTCCGGTACAAATCCGAGTTTCTGGATACTGCTTCCAAGTCCCCTGCCAAACAATCCTCCTGATCCGATTGCATACAGCCCCTGAAGTGTCTGATAGCCTTTCTCATATTTTTCCGGATGCTGCCAGATCTGCAGCCGTTCAAGCCGGTAACTTTCCATAGCAAGAAATATCCCCATAAATGCACACCCCAGACACACCATCCACGCAAATTGCCCATACTTCGGACTTGCGACAAATACCAGGATGACTGCTATTCCCAGAATAATAACCGCTGTGCTCAAATTGCTCGCCCCAACCAGACCTACAATTGGCAGCACACTGATAACAATCTTGCAGACTGTTAAAAATTTCCACATTTTTTCTGCATTTCTTAGTATGATATATGTCAGGAACAGAATCACCGCAACCTTTGCAAACTCCGATGGCTGAAAAGAAAATGGTCCAAAAGACAACCATCTTTTGGACCCATTGTATTCTTCTCCGAACAA
Source organism: Dorea sp. BIOML-A1 (assembly GCF_009875615.1). NCBI lineage: Bacteria > Bacillati > Bacillota > Clostridia > Lachnospirales > Lachnospiraceae > Dorea > Dorea sp. BIOML-A1. The sequence continues at coordinate 12,572 of NZ_WWSA01000014.1, read as the reverse complement.
CATTACCAGTACTCCGAGTAAAATAGATAACAGATATCCCGGAACTGCCCACTTTTTCCAGATATGATAGTCTATATTTGCTATACACCACATACCCATAATCCCGAGAAGCGTTGCAAATACCTGCTTTTTCAGATAATAAAACGTATCCTGGAATTTTATCTCTCCATTATATGCACTTGTGCTGTAGAGAATCACAAGACCAGTTACGATAATGATTGCCAGTACTAATATCAGAACTCTGTCACATTTTTTCTGTTCCGTTTGTTCTGACTGCCACGAATACTTCAACCCGTTCACTCCTTATAAGGAATTTACAATCTCTTTGAACTTCTCTCCGCGTACTTCGTAACTTGGGAACATATCCCAGCTTGCACATGCCGGTGAAAGCAGAACCGCTTCTCCCTCTTTTGCAATCTTCGCTGCCGTGAGCACTGCTTCTTCAAATGAATCTACAAACATATAATCAGTAAATCCGCACTTTTCAGCGTCAGCAGCAATTTTTTCTCTGGTATTCCCAAGAAGAATCAGTTTTTTTACTTTTCCGTCAAAACTTTCTATCCACTCTGTATATTCAGAGCCTTTATCATATCCGCCGCCAATCAGAACAGTCGGACGCTTCATTGCCTGGATTCCTTTGATCGCAGCATCTGGATTGGTTCCTTTTGAATCGTTATAATATGTAACTCCATTCTTCTCTGTTACATATTCAATACGATGCTCCACACCACCAAACGCTTTCACACTTTCACGGATCACTCCTACAGGAACTCCGTAAACTGCTGCCATCGCACATGCCGCCATAACATTCTCGTGATTGTGTGTTCCAAGAATCTGCAGTTCATCTACATGGCAGATCGTCTCTTTTACACCTTCATAATTGTAGATGATATTTCCCTCTTCCAGATATATTCCCTCTTCCAGTTTACGCTGACTGCTGAAATATAGAACTCTGGCTTTTACTTCATTGCCAAATTCCCTTGTCAGTTTGTCTTCATAATTCAGGATACAGTAGTCTTCTTCTGTCTGATTCTTTGCAATATTCTTCTTTGCATTCACATACGCTTCCATCGTATGATGCCGGTTCAGATGATCCGGTGTAAAATTAAGAATTGCACTGACCCTCGGACGGAATTCAACAATACTTTCCAACTGGAAACTGCTCATCTCCGCAACCGTGATCGAATTCTCTGTCATATCTTCTACCGCAGTTGTGTACGGTGTTCCAATGTTTCCAACAACAAATACATCATCCTGATAATTCTTCATAATCTCACCAAGAAGTGTAGTTGTAGTCGTCTTGCCGTTCGTTCCTGTAATAGCAAGAACATCGCCTTTTCCAAACTGATAAGCAAGCTCCACCTCTCCGATAACCGTAATTCCCTGCTTACGCATCTTTTCGATCACCGGAAGGTCTGTCGGAACTCCCGGACTTAATACAGTCATATCAAGTTCTGCAAGGATTTCTTCAGGAAACTCACCAATTATGATCTTTGCGTTGCTGTCTGCACCGGACTGCTGTCTTACTTTTTCTTCCATAAGCTTCTTATTTCCATCATACAGTACGACTTCCGCTCCCTGTCTTTCCAGAATCTTTCCAGCTCCGATTCCACTGATTCCAAGACCAAATACAAGTACTTTTTTTCCTTTTACTTCCATGTTACCCTCCTACATAGCCATCAGTGCGATCAGGCATAAAATTGCTGTGATAATCGAAAATACTGCAACAACTCTTGTCTCTGACCATCCGCACAGTTCAAAATGATGATGTATCGGCGCCATCTTAAAGATTCTTTTACCGCCGGTCTTTTTAAAATATGTTACCTGGATCATAACGGATAATACTTCTACCAGATAGATAAATCCAACAATGATGATGAAAATCGGCATCTGGAGCATATATGCTGCGGATGCTACAAATCCTCCCAGCGCCAGGGAACCCGTATCCCCCATAAACACACTTGCCGGATATACATTAAACAGCAGAAATCCAAGGAGTGCTCCCACCACCGCACAGGTAATCGGCTCAATTCCGCTTTTTGTTCCAATTGCGACAACCGTAAAGAATGTTGCAACCAAAACCGTAACACTGGATGCCAGGCCGTCCAGTCCATCTGTAAAATTCACACCATTTACGGTTCCGATCACTACAAAGAACATCAATGGAATTGCCAGCCATCCAATGTTCAGATATCTTCCCCCACTAAAAGGAATCAGCATTGTAAGTGGAACCCCTGCAAATTTCACCATATAAAATGCAAAGATTGCTGTTACCACGATCTGAAGTGCCATCTTCTGCTTTGGATATAACCCGTCCGAACGTTTCATTACAACTTTCAGATAATCATCCAAAAATCCGATCAGACCAAATCCAAGTGTCAAAAACAGGATCGGAATGATCTTCGGATAACGTCCGATATAAATAACGGAAGTGATCACAACCGCCAACAGGATCATTACGCCTCCCATCGTCGGAGTTCCTGCTTTCTTCAAATGAGACTGCACTCCATCTTCTCTCTCCGTCTGATCCATCTTAAGTCTTCTGAGTACAGGTATCACAAGAGGACCAAGAATCACACTTAACACAAATGAAATCAATACCGGAATAAACACCTTATAATCCATAATCCACCTCTTTAATTCTTTTGTTATTCAGTTAATCTCTAACTTTACCTAGTATACTGCATTTCCAATTGTTTTTCAATGCCAAGATAAGGCAATATATTTTCGAAAATATTACCGATTACCGGAGCTGCGATCGTACCTCCGTAATAAATTCCCTGCGGATCATAGATCACACACATTCCCAGGATCTTTGGATCATCTGCCGGGGCAAATCCCACAAAAGAAGATATGTACTTGTTCGCACTTCTCGGTAATGTCTGGGAGGTCGCCGTCTTGCCTCCGATTCTGTATCCTTCCACATACGCATTCTTTCCGGACCCTTCAGAAACGACACTTTCCAGAAGTATCCTCATAGTCTCAGATGTCTTTTCCGAAACAATATGCTTTTTTTCACTATAGTGAAATTCTTTCGTTACTTTCCCGTCTTCATTCAGGATCTCCGTTCCAAAGTGCGGCGTCACTCTCTTTCCCCCATTGATCAGTGCACTTACTGTCGCTGCAAGCTGGATTGGTGTAATCTGGAACGACTGTCCAAAACTGATCGTAGCCAGTTCTACCTGTCCGATATTTTCCTTTTTATGCATGATCGTCCCTGCTTCTCCCGGGATATCTACCCCCGTCAGATTCATCAGACCAAACTTATGAAAATAATCGCAAAATCTATCGACTCCGATACGAAGTCCCAGTTCTATAAATACCGGATTGCATGAGTTCTGTATACCCTGCACAAAGTTCTCCGTACCATGCCCTCCCACCTTATGACACCGTATCCTGCGGTCTTCTACCATTTTATATCCGGGACATTGAAACTGATCTGTAAGACGGACTACCCCTTCTTCCAGACCTGCAGATGCTGTAATGATCTTAAATGTGCTCCCCGGCTCATAAGTATCGTTGATACATCCGTTTCTCCACATCTGATTCAGAGCATCCTGCTTCTGCTCATCCGTCATATTTTCATCCGACTCTTCTTCCGTATTCAGCTCAAACGGCCGGTTCAGATTGAATTCCGGAACGTTTACCATCGCATATATTTCCCCGTTCTGAGGATTCATAAGAAGAATTGCCGTTTTTTCCGCCTGCTTTTCCTGCCGCACTTTTTCCGCCATCTGCATAGCATACTTCTGCATATTATAATCCAGACTGATCTTTAATGTATTACCTGCCACTGGCTCTTTTCTGTCTTCTGCGACACCATCCAGTTCAATTCCTCTTGCATCTGTTGTTGTCAGGATCTTACCGTCAACACCTTTCAGATATTTATCATATTTTACCTCAAGTCCGATGATTCCCTGATTGTCAGCTCCGGTAAACCCCAATACTTTAGAGGCAAGCGCATCATATGGATAAAATCTTTTAAAATCTTCATCTACTTTTACTCCTGCCATCCCCAGATTTCGGATCTTATCTCCCGTTTTTTTATCCACATTTGATTTTATCCTTTCTATGGATGATATCTTTTCCACACGTTTGCGCACCTCACTGCTATTCATTTCAAGAAGTTCCGATAAGTTATCAATGACTGTTTCCGCTTCCCTGATCTGACTATGGATCACAGAAATTGTACATACCGTCCGGTTTGTTGCCAAAACTTTCCCATTCCTGTCAAGGATTTCTCCTCTCGCAGCCTTAATGTCACGTTCCCTCTCATGCAGATCTTCCGCTTTTTTCTGATAATATTCTGCATCAAATACCATAAGATAGGTCAGTCTTCCGATCAAAACAAATATCATCGCAAAGGCTCCGGCGAATACTACCAGTATTTTTCTTTTATGAAATGTTTTGTTTTTCATAATAAAAAATCCTCATAGAAGTTTTTCTTATAATTTATGAAAACTTCTATGAGGTTATGAATTCCATATACTTTTACAGTTATTCCTGTGCTGTCTGTGTTGTTGTCTCTTCTGCGGATGTTTCTATAGTATCAGACGCACCATCTTTTTTCTCTACTCCAAGATAAGGGAATATATCTGTCATGATCTGTGATGCAAGCTGTGTTGCATAACCACTGTTTGCCTGAACAGCCGAGTTTGGCTCATCAATGACAACATACACCATAACCTGTGGATTTTCCTGTGGTGCATATCCGATGAAAGAAACAAGATATTTTCCATTTCCACGAGGCAGCTTCTCGGCTGTACCGGTCTTACCTCCGACAGCATACCCCTCTACCGCCGCACTCGCACCGGTTCCTTCCTCAACAACTCCCAGCATATAATCCTTAATGATATCACTGGTCTCTTTTGAAATTGTTTTCTTAACCAGCACCGGATCTTTGTTCTCTGTAACATTTCCATTTTCATCCTGAATCTGCTTTACAACATGCGGCTCATAATAATTGCCGCCATTGAGCAGCGAACAGAAAGATGCCGCCATCTGAGTCATTGTAACATTAAAATTCTGCCCAAATGCATTTGTCGCCAGACTGGCCGGATCCATAGTCGCCGGTGTATACAACAGTCCGCTTGTCTCTCCCTCTCCCGGAAGATCGATTCCTGTATATTCTCCGAACCCAAACAATCTTTGATACCTGCAGAATTCTTCTGTTCCGATACTTTCACCGATCTGCATCAGTGCAACGTTGCACGAATTCTCCAAAGCCTGTTTCAACGTCTCCGGCCCGTGTCCTGATCTGTTACTACAGTGAATGTCATGATCTCCCACGTGCAATACACCGCCGCAGACATAATTCTCATTTCCTGTAAGATCTCCAAGTTCAAGACCTGCCGATATGGTAAATGGTTTGAATGTCGATCCCGGTTCATACGTATTGCTGACACAATAATTATTCCAAAGATCATTCAGTATATTCAGCTTTTCTTTATCCGTCATCTTTTTCAGCTGTGCTTTTGTATAATACTTTGTCAGATCTCTTGGATGATTCAGATCATAATTCGGATACGAAGCTTCTGCAAGAATCTCTCCATTCTGAGGATTCATCACGATCACTCCGGTATTCTTACTTCCTTCTCCCTCTGTCTCTTCATCCTTGTGTTCTTCGTTAAATGCAAGTATATGCTGTTCTACAATACTCTGCACCTGAAGATCAATTGTTGATACAACAGTGCTTCCATTATCCGGTTCCTTCACAGTTCTTTCAAATCCAGAACTTTCATCCAGATACCCATACTCCCTGCCATCTGTTCCATTCAGAATGGAATTATATGATGCCTCTATTCCATTACTTCCTACATTTCCATTCGTTGTAAATCCGATTACATCACTTGCCAGTGTTTTATACGGATATTGCCTTGTATAATCTTCCTCCAGCCATACGCCCTGCACATTAGGATTATGCTTCGTATCTGCTGTAATCTTCTCAAATTCCTGCGCCTTTGCATAGCTGACTCCTTTTTTCAGGACAATATATCGGCTGCTCGGATTCTTCTTCACCTGAGTACGGATTGCTTTCTTCTTCAAACTGAAGCACTCTGCCAATACTTTTACTGTCGGATTCATATACTTTTTGTTACTTGTTATCACTTTGGCATCGACTACAACATTATATACTCTCTCACTTGTCGCAAGTTTCGTACCGTTACGGTCTACGATATCTCCACGTTTAAATGGAATCGTACGGTTATTATACTGTTGTTGATCCAGCACGACTTTGGTATATTTTTCTCCTTTCGAAGCATTGATATAAGTAATCCACCCTATCAAGAAAACAAAAGCTAGTATGATTACTCCAAAGAGCATTACTAGCTTTCTCTGCATAAGGCCTGAAATTTTTTTCTTAAAGAAATTTTTCTTCTTTCTTGCCATATTTCCACCTATTTCTTATTCTTGTCTGACTGAGCAAGTACACCATTTTCCGGAATATTTTCATACTGTTTTACATAGTCTGAAGCAGGATTATCATATTCCACGATCTGATCAGCCGCAGCATATGTCATGCCAAGTTGATTGATCGCTCTTTCCCGGATCTCGTCAAGATTGACAGAATCCACTACTGCGTTATATTTTGTCGTATTTTCCTCTTTCAGATCCGCCAGTTCTTCCTGTAATGCAGTGACATGTTTGGATCTTCGAGTCAGTTCCGACTGTAAGCGTACATAATTAACGCACAATAACAGCACAACAGTTGCTGCAACTGCGAGAAAAATCACATAAGCTGCATTCATATGCAGTGCACGATTTCTGTTCTTCTGCACCTGTCTGCTTACTTTCTTTTTTGGTTTTGCAGATGATTTTCTTCTTCGCGGTTCATATTCCGGCTTGGTAACTATATTACCATACATATAAGCCTGTCTGCTTCCATACTGCATGGAACGATATCCACCGGACTGGCGTCTATCGCTTGCATAAGATCTTCTTGCTGCCATCTACGCCACTCCTTTCTATCTGATCACATATCATTCTTCATTAAGAACGCTCAAATATTCTGAGTTTCGCACTTTTAGAACGACTGTTATACTCTAATTCTTCTTCACTTGGAAGAATCGGCTTTCTGGTAACAACACGCCCTTTAGAAACATTGCCACATACACACACAGGAAAATCCGGAGGGCAGGTGCATGGATTCTCATTTTTCTTAAATGCACTCTTTACAATCCGGTCTTCCAGCGAATGGAATGTAATAATACACAATCTTCCACCCGGGTTTAGTATTTCAATCATGTCATCCAGAGAATTTTTCAATACTTCTAATTCTCTGTTCAGTTCAATCCGAATAGCCTGAAATGTTCTCTTTGCAGGATGTCCGGATTTTTTCTGATATTTCATTGGTATTGAAGCTCTGATGATCTCTGTCAGCTGCCCCGTTGTTTCAATCGGACTTTTCCCGCGTGCCGCCACGATATGTTTTGCAATATTTTTTGCAAACTTATCCTCCCCGTAGTCTCTGATCACGCGGTACAAATCCATCTCTGAGTAATCATTGACGATGTCTCTGGCAGTCATCTTCTGACGTCTGTCCATTCTCATATCCAGAGGTGCATCTTCGCGATAGGAAAATCCCCGATCTGCCGTATCTAACTGATAAGAAGATACGCCCAGATCAAGTACTATTCCATCGACCTTGTCAATTCCCTGTTCTTGAAGCTTCGACTTCATATCACAATAATTGCTTCGGATTATTGTGACCTTCTCCCCGAAGTCTTTTAATCGGATGCCTGCAGCTTCGATTGCTGCTTCATCCTGGTCTATTCCTATAATACTCCCTTTTTCACCGAGACGCCTGCACACCTCGTATGCATGTCCGCCTCCACCAAGCGTTCCGTCTACATAGATACCATCCGGCTTGATGTTTAATCCTTCAATTGTCTCATTCAGTAATACTGATTTGTGTTCGAATCCCATATCTTCTCCCTCTAGATACTGAATCCGTTTTCTTCCATATCAGATGCAATATCTTCAATGTTAAGTTCCACTTCAGCATTCTTTTCATCCCATCTTGCCTTATCCCAGATCTCGGCACGCTTCCCCATACCGATGAATACAACTTCTTTATCCAGATGTGCAAATGTACGCAGTACAGAAGGGATTAGAGTTCTGCCTTGCTTATCAAGGTCGCCGTCCGCTGCACTTCCCTGAAAGAAATATGCAAACGCACGTGCTTTTTTGTCAGTGGTGGTTGGCAATGCATTAAGTTTTTCTTCAAAAGTGTTCCATTCTGCTTCCGGATATACGTACAGACAATTCTCCATTCCTTTTGTAATGACGAAATGCTCCCCTAAATCGTCACGAAACTTGGCCGGAATGATCAGCCGCCCTTTGGCATCAATATTATGACTGTACTCTCCTTTCAGCATAGAATTCTCCTTTTCCCGGTGGTATCTTCTGAAGTTCTTCCGGTAAAATCAGTTATTCTTCCTTTCCGGCTTCATCCATTTTCATACCACTTTGTTCCACTTTTCACCACTTTCTACCACTTGAACCCATTGTAAACTACTTTTTTACTGTTTTCAAGCCTTTTAGGGAAATTAAGAGAATTTTAAGGCAAAAAAATAGTGAACAGGATTTTTCCTGTTCACTCGCATTTTTCTTTCTTCTTCTCTATTCGGCCGACGTTCCGTTATCTGACAAAGACTGACTGAGACTTGCTATTGCAGAATAATCAACCGTTACTTCCTGCTTCGGCTGTTTTGACTCATATATATTATATATAGAAAAACCTGCCATTCCTATCAGTGCTGCTGCAACGATACATGCCACACCTCTGCGCAGATAGCTTTGTATCTTTTCTTTTTTCATCTGCTTCTTCCGGTTTTTCTTCGCTTCTTTATATTTATCTACTTTTGCCTGACTCATAGTTCTTTTGCTCCTTTTTTTCCGATGTATCTATTCTACCACACTCCATCGGATTATACAACTACAATCACGCCTCCGTCAGCTGCATACATACTACTGATTCCCGCAGTATCTACAATAATAATATCTTTGAATCCTGCTTTTTCAAGAAGCATATTTTTCACTGTCTCTGCGCGTTCTCTGCAATTGCAGTGAGAGATCGCAAGTATCTTCTCTTCCGGGTTCTTAAGATCAGCCACTATTTGTTCCACCATTCTGACCAGCCCTTTTTTCATTCCTCTTGTATTTGCAAGCTGTTGAATATTTCCATCCGGAGTAGATCCCATCACCGGCTTAATATTTAATGCCGTTGCGACCACTGCTTTTAACCCTTTCAGTCTTCCGTTCTTTTTCAGTATATCCAATGTTTCCAGTAAGAAATAGGTATGCTGCTCTTCAATATAAGCTTCTACTGTATCAATTACTTCCTTAAAGCTGAGTCCTTTTTTCTCACATTCGGCAATCTTCAACCCGATCAGCGTCTCTCCTACCGATGCCGATCTGGAATTAAATACGTAAATATCCTTCTCTCCGTATTCTTCTTCGTATAAATTCTTTCCAAGTACCGCACTGTTATAAGAACCGCTGAGTTCTGCAGACAACGTCACTGCATATATGTGCTCTGCCTCACAGTGATATTCTTCCATATAACGTTCCGGAGACGGGCATGATGACTTCGGGCATTCTTCAGATTCTCTGATCTTCTTCAAAAAATCTGCCTGATCAAATGTTTCATCATCTACGATATGATGTCCGCCAACATCGATCTGTAACGAAGCTGTCTCGAAATTTCCCGATTTCTTCATTTCTTCTGTCAATTCACCACAACTATCTATGATAATCTTGTAACTCATATATTCCTCCCAATGTAACGTATTATTACTTTATATTATTGATATCAAAACTCTTTCCGAGTCATCTATTCTCATCAGAAGTAGTTTTAAATACTACATTATTTATCATAGCATATTTGCAAAAGAAATGAAAGCTTTTTATTCAGCAATTTTAATCTTTGAAGAGACTCCCAATGCCAGTCCCATTTCCGCCATTAAGAATAGCACCGACGTACCGCCATAGCTGATAAAGGGAAGTGTGATTCCTGTTGTCGGAATACAATTGATCACAACCATAACATTTAATATTACCTGCAATGCAATATGTGCAAATATTCCGCTCACCACTAATGAACCATAAAGATCCGGTGCATTCTGCGCAATAAATAATAATCTGTACAGAAGCATTCCGAACAGGATCAGAACCATGATTGCACCAAATACTCCAAGCTCCTCACAGATAATAGAAAGAATCATATCATTCTGAACTTCTGGAATGATCATTTTCTGGGCACTGTTACCAAGACCTTTTCCCAAAAATCCTCCTGATCCAATTGCGTACAATGCCTGCATGATCTGGTAGCCGCCTTCTGATGCATATTTCTCTGGATTCAGCCATACCAGAATACGTCTCAGACGGAAGTTCCCGCTGGTCTCCATTGCCATACCAAGAACCCTCGCACCGACAATTCCTATTAAAATAATTCCTACGGCAATTATGATAAATATTCTTGTCTTTGGATGTACCACAAAAATCATAATACACGTAATTCCCATAACAATAATTGCCGTACTTAAATTTTCCGTAATAATAAAGACTACTGCTGCTGAAAAAGCCCCCCATGCCAGTACTTTCACAATTCCTTCCAGCGTCTTTATCTCTCTTCCCATCGTACAGATCAATGCCGGAATAAACAATATGATCGCAATCTTGGCAATCTCTGCCGGCTGCAGCTGCTGTCCGAACGGAAGTTTAATCCATCTTTTTGCTCCATTTACTTCTTTTCCCAATGGTGTCTTTACAAGGAACATCATAAAAATAGAAATAAAATAGAAGAACTTTGATCTTTCAAAATACCAATGATAATCTATTCTACTTACGATCCACATCCCGATCAAACCCACAATGCAGAACAGGACTTGTCTTTTAAAGTAAAACAGGCTGTCTCCGTTTTGTTTCATCATTGCGCTGTAAGAGCTCGTACTATATAGCATGACCAGTCCAAAGCAGATCAGGCAGATCAATATTGCCAGCAGACTGTAATCGAAGTATGCGATGCTGTGTTCTTTCTTTTTCACTCTGGTATTCGTGCTTCTTTTTTTATTTTCTTTTACCATATTCTACTCTCCAATCGTATCTATTATACTCAGATACGTTCTTAAAAACAACTGTCTGATTCACAACTTTCTTTAATTTTCATATACTATTATTGCATAATCTTATCGAAAGGAGTACTTTAAATGCCAAATTATCGTTATAATACGCCGGATTATATGCGTCAAAACCATTCTAACGGATGTCATGTCGGTGGAAGCAACAGAACAATGCCGCCTTCTGTATCACCGTCCACACCGTCCCGTCCGTGCTGTAATATTTACGATCACGACAAATTAAGCGGTCTTTCCATTGCAATGGCCTATGTTCCATGGCAGGAGTGGCGCTCTCTCTATGAAGTTGAAAAAGGATTCCGATGCGGAACTATTTTTGCCGAACTGAATCTTCCATTTTGTTGGAAAGGTGGTAGTCCTCGATGAATGAAAACAGACCTTGTAAAAAAGAGCTTCTGGAATGGATCAATATCGTAAGTTTTGCTGTTGATGACGTAAAATTATTTCTCGACACACATCCAAATTGTCCTGAAGCCCTGGAATTCTTTGATGAATTTAAAAAACAGCGTGTGCAGGCCTTAAAGGAATACGCAAAATATTATGGACCTCTAACACTGGATACTGCAAATACACCTATGGATTGCTGGAAATGGATCAATGAACCTTGGCCATGGCAGGAAGGAGGATGTTAATTTATGTGGAATTATGAAAAACGGTTACAATACCCTGTTAAAATTACTCAGACAAATCCAAAGATTGCTCAGATTATCTTATCACAGTTCGGTGGACCGGATGGAGAATTAGGAGCTTCTTTGAGATATTTTTCTCAGAGATATACCATGCCTTATAATGAAGTAATTGGCACACTAACAGACATTGCTACCGAAGAATTTGCCCATATGGAAATCATATGCGCCATTGTACACCAGCTCACACGCAATCTGACTCCGGAACAGCTTGAAAAATCCGGTTTTGATAAATATTATGTTGACCATACACTTGCTCTTTGGCCACAGGCTGCCAGTGGAACTCCTTGGAGTGCTACAACTTTCCAGTCTAAAGGTGACCCTATTACAGATCTTCATGAAGATATGGCTGCCGAACAAAAAGCCCGTACTACCTATGATAATATTTTGCGTCTTATCAAAGATCCTGAAGTCTGTGATCCGATCCGATTCCTTCGCGAACGTGAAATTGTTCATTATCAACGTTTTGGAGAAAGCCTCAGAATTGTCCAGGATAAATTAGATAGTAAAAACTTCTACGCATTTAATCCTGAATTTGATCATAAATCTTGTTGTAAATAAATATAAAAATTCTCTCACTGATATTTTTTCTGTAAAAAAAGCAACCAACATATGTTGATTGCTTTTTACCTTTTATATATACCTTCAAAACTGCATACAAGAAATATTTCTTTCATCCTACCTATCACCTTGCTTGGTCATGCCCTCGACCGATTAGTATCAGTCAGCTCCATACATTACTGTACTT